>JAGHBX010000433.1 GCA_021160785.1 Planctomycetota bacterium
CGGATTATCTTGCCGATCTTGACGTTGCCAAGATGCGGACGGTTCTGGCTGCTGCCGGGAAGACGTCGCTGCCCGTGATCGTGACCTGTCGGGACAAGGCCCAGGGCGGTGCCGCCGATATGCCTTTGGAATTGCGGACACAGATACTGGTCGAAGCTGTCGGCGCAGGTGCCGATTTCATCGATTGCGAGTTCGATAATTTCGTCCTGGGCGATACACGCGCCGAAATCGCCGCTGCGCTTAGTGAGCACGATGGGGCGCGATTGATCCTTTCGGCTCACCAATTTGACGGCCCATTTTCGAATCCGGCAGATGTCTATGAGGGAATCGTCCGGACGGAAGATAAGGCGATCCCAAAACTGGTCTATACGGCCCGACACATAAACGATTGTTTCGACGCGATCGATATTCTCCTGCATAAGGATCGCGATGCGATTGTCCTGTGCATGGGACAGGCGGGGTTGATAACGCGCCTTCTGGCGAAAAAACTTGGCGGCTTTGCGACCTTTGCCTGTTCGGACGCCGCGCATGCCACGGCGCCGGGGCAGTTGACCGTCCGCCAGTTCAAAGAGCTGTATCGGTGGGACCGGATTGACGCGGCGACGGAACTTTTCGGCGTGATCGGTTCCCCGATTGCCCATTCGCTGAGTCCTGCGATATTCAATGCGTGCTTCGACGCTCAGGATATTAACGCGATGTATCTGCCCTTGCTGGTCGAAGGGGGCAAGGAAGAGCTCTATGTATTCGCCAACAATGTCGTCAGCAGAGGCGGCGGAAGCGGAACCGGCGGAGGCTTGGGTTTCGGCGGATTCAGCGTAACGCTTCCGCACAAGTCCCATGCCCGGGATTATGTCAAGCATGTCGGCGAGTTTGTCGAACCGTTAGCCGAGACCATCGGCGCGGCCAACACGCTGAAGATCGGTTTCGGCGGGATCGTCAGCGGGTACAACACCGATTATGCCGGCGCCATGGACGCACTGACGAGCGTGTTGGGGATAGGCAGACACGACCTGCACAGTATGAAGGTCGCCGTCGTCGGCGCCGGCGGTGTTGCAAGGGCGGTTGTGGCGGGCCTGGCTGACGTGGGATCGCACATTACGATTTATAACCGAACCGTCGCAAAGGCCGAAGCGCTCGCCCATGAGTTCAGTTGTCGCTATGCGCCGCTGGATCAACTCAATCGCATGGATGCCCAGGTGGTCATAAACTGCACAAGTATCGGCATGTCTCCGAATGTGGAAGACTCGCCCGTTGACGCCGAATACATCAAGGGCGATATGGCGGTCTTCGATACGGTGTATAATCCGTTGGAGACAAAACTCCTCAAAGATGCCGAAGCAGCCGGCGCCAAAACAGTAAACGGCGCCGAAATGTTCATCCGTCAGGCGATGGCGCAATACAAAATCTTCATCGGCAAGGACGCAGACCCCGATGTCATGCGAAAAACAGTCCATAAGCATCTGGCCGATTAGGAGAACCTGATGATGACGAGAAAAGGTTTCACCTTAATCGAGTTGCTGGTGGTCATTGCGATCATCGCATTGCTGTTGTCTATTATCATGCCGGGACTTAACCGGGGACACGGTACAATTTTGTTGAAAACGGCGAGGCCAACAGAGGTAACTGGATTATGGGTGGGTCTTTTGTTATAGCGGCTCCTGAATGGGGCGCCCCCGGATATGGTCTATGGGCGCCGGTGGCGATCAGCCATGGCGACAGCAATACATTTGGTTTTGTAGACGGCCATGCCGAAGTAAAAAAGTGGCATGATAACGCCATATTTGAGCATTACAAAAAAACTGAAAATCAGCCTCCGGGGTCCAGTTACGGCCAACGGATGGTGCCCGGCAGCGCCGATGTTGCCTGGCTGGGTAAGGGCTGGGCGTATCGGTACAAACAATAGAAGTATTTCGTAACATTGTAAATTGCCCCTCAGTCGCATTTATCTTGTGCCGCAAAAAAAGGGACTTGCACGCCCCGTTAGATGTGCGGGTGTGAAAGTCCCTCTTTGTGGTTTACGGCCTGCTCTTTATTCGGTATCTGTCGCTTCCTTTGCGTCCTTTACCGAAGGGGCGATTTTTGCCTTTGTCTGTTTTGGCGATTTTCCGTCTGCCATTCTGCCGAGATATTCGGGCAGTTCGACGCCTGCCATTTCGGCGACGTCATGCAGGGGCGGGAGCACCTTCGCCATGCTGGAGACAAAGTTGGCGGTTGATGAACCGCTCTTGGCGCCGCCGCCGGTGTCCCAGACGGTTATCTTATCGATCTTCAGATTCTTGATCGCCTCGACCTGGAGAGCAACGATATCCTCGATTTTCTCGATCATCAGCAGCGTAGAAGCCGCCTTGGCGTCGCCGTTGCAGCTCTTGACGAGCGACTGATAACCGGACGCCTTACTGTCCAGCACCTGCCGGATACCCTTTGCCTCGGCCTCGTACTTGGCCAAAATTGCATCGGCATGACCCTTGGCCTCGCGACGCAGTTTCTCGGCCTCGGCTTCGGCGGCAATCTCGATCTTGCGTTTCTCGATTTCCTTGCGAACAACTTCCTGGGCGTTTAGCCGTTCCTGCTCAGCCAGGTACTGGGCCTTTTGGATCTCGACCTCGGCCTGTCGCTTGGCGACTTCGCCCTTCTGAAGCGCCTCGGCTTCCTTGATTGCAAGCGTTGCCTCGGCGTTTGCGATATCCGCCTTCGCCTTGTTCTCACCGGCAATAGCAGTCGCTTCCTGCTGCTGAACAAAGATACGCTGGTCGGCTTTTGCTTCCTTTTCACCCTTGATCGCCATCGCTTCCTGCTGTTGCACAAAGACTCGCCGGTCGGCTTCGGCGGCCTTTTCGCCCTTATCCGCCTGGGCGACATTTTCAGCAACGCGGATCGTTCGTTCACGGTTGGCCTCGGCTTCACCGATTGTCGCCGTCGCTTCCTGCTGCTGGACGAAGATTCGCCGGTCGGCTTCGGCCTGCTTGCGACCCTTCTCCGCCTCAGCCTCGTTTTCGGCGACGCGAATGCTCCTTTCACGATTCGCCTCGGCCTGACCGATGGCGCCGAACTTCTCCTGGTCGGCAACATCCACCTTGGCGACATTGATCGCCTCGGCGGCGGCTTTCCTGCCGATGCTCTCGATATAAGTCGACTCATCGGTAATGTCGGTGATATTGACGTTGATCAGATAAAGACCGATCTTATTCAGCTCCGGCTCGACGTTTCTGCGGATCGAATCGAGAAAACTCTCGCGGTCCTGGTTGATCTGCTCGATCGTCAGCGACGCCACCGTCAACCTGAGTTGACCGAAGATAATCTCCTGCGCCATCTCCTCTATCTGGCGAGCCCCCAAACGCAGCAAACGCTCGGCGGCATTGTTCATAATGGAAGCATCCGTGCTGATGCCCACGGTAAAGGTACTCGGAACATTGATCCGAATATTCTGCTGCGAGAGTGCATTTTCAAGCGGAATCGTGATCGTCATCGGCGTCAGACTCAGGTATGCACTGTCCTGGATCAACGGGATGATAAATGAGCCCCCGCCGTGAATACATTTTGACGACTGGTCCTTGCCGACCCTGCCATAGACAACCAGAATCCTGTCCGACGGGCACCGCTTGTATCGCGATGCAAAGAACATAATCGTCGACATGACCGCCACCACAACAAAACCGCCAACCGCCGGCCACAGCCATTCCGCAGTTGCTAAAACAGGTACAAGATTCAACATGACAAACCTCCTTAAAAATAAGTTACTGGTGGGCTAAGAGCCCACCCTACAGTAGGGTGGGCTCTTAGCCCACCGGCTCACTAATCAATTTTCTCCACGACCAATATATTGCCCGACAAAACACGCACGACCCGGACGGGCTCACCGGTTTTGATTTCCTCGTCGCCGTCGCATTTGGCGTTGAATATCTTCAGGCGATTCTGAATATTGATCCGCACTTTGCCCGTGTCGCCCGCGTGAATCGTCAAATAAACAGTGCCCTCTGCGCCAATGGCGTTTTTCAGTTTTATGTTGCCGCTGGACTGCAAAGTCATCGCCATCTCGAAGATCTTCTTCATCACCCAGACCGTAGCCACACCGGCGGCAAGACCACCCATAACCGAATGCAGAGGCGAAAACCCGCTCTGTTTGAGCATCGCCAGACCCACCAGCCCGAACATCGCAAAAAACGCGGTCAACCCCTGGAACGAAATCAGCTTGAAGCTGTAGTCCGTATCGCCGATGTCGGCGTCAAAGTCGGCATCGGCATCGGCCCCGTCCAGGCCGTCAACTCCATCCAAGCCGTCGACTCCATCGAGACCGTCAATGCCGTCGGCGCCGTCGGTATCAAAATCTCCGCCCATAAACTGCAGGACGAGCCGAATGATAAACAGCACACCTCCCACTGTCGCACAGACGGCAAATATCTTTTCCAGACCGCTCATATCGGACAAAAATGCAAGCACAGGTAAATCCTCCCTAATTAAACCACCGGCATTGTAACGCCAAAGTTGTCTTTTGCAAGTATTTGTCCACTTTTCCACCTCATAAAGCCAAAACAGGCCCAAAAAACCGCCCAAACCTACACGTTTTCCACGATTCACCAGCCAACCCAACGACCATCCGACCCTTAATGACGCAGCACTCCGGCAACTGTTGCAACTTTTTTTCGCAAATACCAGGAAATGCCATCTCTGCTCATTGTTATGGTCATCTGCGCATGTTCGCTGAGGGGGCGACTCAGGGAGAAGTAGTTGTCCTGCTATTCACTTGGACAGATGAAGCTGCACTGTTTGGCCGCGTGATTGATGACATAGGTGTCGCGCTGCAGCCGCGTAGATTCAGTCATCAGGATCAATGGTGTATCACTCTTATTGAGACGATCC
>JAGHBX010000660.1 GCA_021160785.1 Planctomycetota bacterium
CGCTGCAAGTGATCCGAAGGTTTTTCTGACGGTATAGAACATCAGCACCAGTGCGCCTGCCTGCAGGAGAAGCTGGATCAGTTTCGGGCCCGCTTCACTGAAGCCCATGAGTTTTACACCGATAATATTCACCAGCAGTGTTGCAGGCTGTGCGGAGGTCTGTTCATCCACTCCCAGTTTGGCGCCGCTCAATATGTGCTGCGCCGAATAGACGTTGGCCGGGCTGTCATAAGGGCCCGGGCGGTTAAACTCTATGTATTTGCCCAAAGCAAAAGGCACACCCGCCAGCAGCAGGGCGGCAACAACAGGCACAAACATGCGTATCTGTTCGCCCTTGAGCTTGCCCGTTCGCGGCTCGGGCGGTTTGGGCTTGCTTCTTCTTGTCTCAGGCTTGCGGTGTCTTCTGCGATTCATTCCTGGCGGCCATTCGATTCCAGAATTTCTTCAATAATATAAATCTCGCGGTTCTGCGACTCATGGTATGTCCTGACGAGTATCTCAGCTAACAGGCCCATCAGAATGAACTGAATCGCAGTCGTAAACAATATCATACTCAGCACCAGAAGCGGATTATTGTTCATCGCCAGGTGCTCAGGATCGAGAAACTTGTAATAAAGCACGGCAAATCCGGACGCAAACGAACCTAACAGGCTGAGTCCACCAAGTCCACCGAAGACATAAATTGGTTTTGTCGAAAATGAAGCTAAGAATTTTATTGTGATCAGGTCGAGGATAACCTTGAATATGCGGTTCAGGCCGTACTTTGTTTTTCCGGCGGTTCTCGGTCGATGGTTTACGACGATCTCTGTAACTCTTTCGCCGCCCCAGCTCGCCAGCGCCGGGATAAACCTGTGCATTTCTCCGTAAAGACGTATGCACTTTAGCGACTCGGCGCGGTAGGCCTTGAGCGTACAGCCGAAGTCGTGCAGCCTGACGCCGGTAATCCTGGCAATGATCCAATTTGCCATTCGCGACGGAATAGTGCGGGTCAAGGCGTTGTCATGCCTTTTCTTGCGCCAGCCGCTGACGATGTCAAAGCCTGTATTGAGCCTGGCGACCAGCCTCGGTATGTCCGCCGGGTCGTTTTGGCCGTCGGCGTCGAGGGGAATAATGATTCGACCGCCGGCGTGTTTGAAACCTGCGCTCAGTGCCGCCGTCTGCCCGAAATTCCTCCGAAGTTTGATTATGCGAACCCTGCCGTCATTTTGCTGTATATCCATAAGTGTGGTCAGGCTCGCATCGGTGCTTCCGTCATCTATAAAGATGATTTCGCAGTTTCCGGACCCTGAAACAGCGACGACGATTTCCTCGTAGAGGGTTTTCAGGCTGTCGGCTTCATTTAAGACGGGAATAACAATTGACAACTCAATTGCATTATTATCGGTCATACGATGCTCCTGAACATGTTTTGGATCCAAGCGGTATTATTGTAATCATAACTGTTGTCTGTGTAAAGGTATAAGTCATTTGGGCCGAAAAGACTGTTGATTCATTATATCGCTTCTGATATACTGGACCATTAGTTCTATCGGTAGATTATCGCCTTAATTATGTGTCGAAGTTGTAAAGAGAGGGAAAAAAATGAAAGCAAAGCATGCTGTCCTCCTGGTCGTGGCTGTAACGCTGGGCCTGATACTGCAATCCGGATGTGGGGAATCTCGAAAGAAAGAACAGCCGCCCGTAGGCATCCAAAACCCGCCGGTGCAACCAAGGGATGTTACACCGCCTGGCGCCGATGTTCAGGAAGAAAAAGGCGTTCCCAAAATCGAGGTTGCAAATCCTATTCACGACTTTGGCGTTATTGGACCCGGCAAGGCCGTGAAGTGTGAGTTCAACTTCAAGAACGTCGGCACCGGGAATCTGCACATAACGAAGATCATCTCAACGTGCCAGTGTATGCTCGGCAAACTCGACAAGCTCGACTATGCTCTCGGCGAATCGGGCACGGTCAAAGTGACTTATCGCTCGTCGTCGACCGCTATGCCAGTGGAAAAGCATCTCTTCATCCTGAGCAATGACAAGAAAAGTCCCCGTTTTGAACTGACAATCAAGGGTCGGATCGAGTTGAAAGTGGCAATTAACCCGCCTAAGACTCTTTCGCTTTTCATTGATCGCGAAAATGGCGGCGCCGTCCCGATAACCCTGACGAGCAAGGACAAGAAAGCGTTTGCCGTCAAGAGCTTCACCTCCACGGGGCAGGTTATATCGGTTGACCTGGATCCGACGGCAGAGAAAACCACCCATGTGCTCAAGCTGAAAGTGGATACCGAAAAACTCAAGAAAAACCTCAGAGGTTCGATTAGTATCGGACTATCTCATCCGGAGACCAGTCGGGTAACTTTGTCGTGGGCCGCGCTTCCGCTCTACACGCTTTCGCCTCCGCGCATTCTTCTGCAGAGCGCCAAAGCCGGCGAGGTCGTAAAGCGCACCATCTGGGTCAAGAGCAATTATAAGAAAAAGGTTGAAATTGAGTCGATCAGTTCGACAAAAGGGTACATTGCCGTTGTCGATCAAACGCAGCAAGGCAATAGCGTTAACCTTGCCGTGGAGATCACGCCCCCGCCTCAGACGAGCAAAGCCTCGCGCTGGATGACCGACAAAATGACAATAAAGATGAAAGACGGGCAGACGCTTTATGTCACAGCCAGCGGCTTTTACGCCACGACATCGTTGCGTTAGAGGTGTAAGGGGGCAAGAGTAATGACACCGTATATGAGACCATGCTTGCCGGTATTGCTGTGCGCTTTGACTGCGATTTTCGGATGTACACCCAAGACAATCGATCTGGACTCGGGGGGCGCTTCGTCGACGAGAATTCCATCGGGACAGGACACTGTAAAGGTTTTTTTCACGGGTAACCTGCTGGGCACGTTGCAACCCTGCGGCTGCTCGGCAGGGCAGTTGGGGGGCCTTAGCCGGAGGCCGGTGATTCTGGGGACCGTTGCAGACGACAGGAAACTCGTTGTGGACACGGGCAATCTCCTCAAGGGCCGGACGCCCCAGGATGTGCTGAAATTAGGCATTATCTTCCAGGCTCTTTCGATACTCAAGTATGACGTCGCCAATCTCAACGCC
>JAGHBX010000616.1 GCA_021160785.1 Planctomycetota bacterium
CCCGGTGTTTTCCAGTATAGGGTTCGTTTGGCAAGCGTCTTCGATTCGCCGGTTATTGCGGGCCAGACGTTTACGCCGTCCCATGCCGGGTCCTTGTCCATCTCGACGCCGGCAAGGGCGCACAATGTCGGCATCCAGTCGACGATATGGATTGGGGCGTCGGTCTTGCCGGGCTTTAGGCGCTTGGGCCAGTTAACAAGGCCGGGCACGCGGATTCCACCTTCGAAGACGTCACCCTTCCAGCCGCGCAGCGGTCGGTTGTCGCCCAATACCGTATGCGGCTTGTTGGCGTATCGGCCTTTGTATTGCGTCTCGCTGTGCCAACTCTTCTGGGCGCCGTTATCGCTTACAAACACGATAAGTGTGTTACCACGCAGCCCGGCATTGTCGACCGCCTGCACGATCTTTCCGATCCCTGCGTCCATGTGCGTAACGCTGGCGGCATACCACCGCCGGGACTCGCTTTCGATATCCTTATACATGTCCAGCCACTCGTCCGGCTCGTGCAGCGGATAATGCGGCACGCTGTAGGCGACGTATAAGAAGAACGGCTTGCCGTGCCTGCCGCGAATGATCCGCACGGCCTCGTCGGTGATCAAGTCGGTGGCGTGCCCGGCTTCCTCGAAAAGCTCGTCGTTGCGATGCCAGGTCTTCGTTCCTGTCTTGTAAAGATGCGTGTAAGGGTCGATCTGGCCGGCGAAATAGCCGTAAGACGATTGGAAACCGAACTTCGTAGGCACGCACTCCGGCGGCGAGCCCATGTGCCATTTGCCGCTGATTGCGGTGCTGTAGCCCTTGCGGCGGAGGGCCTCTGCGAGGGTTACGGTGTCGGGATCGAAAATCTGCCCGTATGCCGGCGCCAGCACTCCGTAGCGGCTCGGATATTGCCCGGTCATCAGACCCACGCGCGTGGGCGTGCAGGTCGGCATGACATAATGCTGGTTCAAGGCAACGCCATTTTTAGCGAGTGCGTCGATATTCGGCGTGTGTATCCGCGAACCCTGATAGCTGACGTCGGCCCAGCCGAGGTCGTCGGCAATGATATACAGGATGTTGGGCTTGCTGTCGGCGCGCTGCCCGGATTGGGCCGGCAGAGTAGTACACCCCGCCTGGGGCAGAACCGCCCCTGCCGCCAAAGACGCTCCCGCCATCTTCATAAACGTACGCCGATTCAATTCGTGGTGATTTGTCATGTCTTATGCCCTCGTGTAATTATTGTGTCTTTGACTTTGAATAGTTGGAATCGCCTTCGGCGATGCTATTTTTAGCAGATTCCTCGGCTACGCTCGGAATGACAACTCACGTTTTGTTAGAGTCGCTGAGGACTAAATGCTGTCAAATTCCCATTTGTCGTAGCTTACGATTTTGGTCAGGGGTTCTCTTTTCTTTGCGGGGGCTCCGCCGGCGGGGTAGCCTATGGGCATTAGTTCGATGATCTGGATATCTTCCGGGATGCCGAGTATCGCCCGCACTTTGTCCGGGAAGAACGAGCCGATCCAGCAGGTTGCAAGGCCTTCGGCTGTCGCCTGCAATGCGATGTGCTCGAGTGCGATTGCGATATCAATGGGTCCTATCGCCTGCCCGCATCGCATTACGTAGTCGCTGTTGCTGCAGGCGACAATCACGGCGGGGGCGGAGCCAACGAAGGCCTGATCGTTCGCGGCCGGGATGAGTTTTGCTCGGGTTGCCGCGTCCTGCACAACGATAAATCGCCAGTCCTGGAAGTTGCGAGCCGAGGGCGCGAGCCTGGCGGCGTCCAGGACCCTGTCGAGTTTCTCCGGCTCAATCGCCCGGTCTTCGTACGTCCTGCACGAATAACGCTTGTCTATCGCTTCAAAAACGTCCATAATCGTTCTCCCAAAGTAGAGTGTTGTGCTGCAAAGCTGGTGCAGATGCGTGTATTTTGCCGTAAATTTGGAAGATTTGCACGTTTTTTTTCCGTAAGTTGGCAAAAGATCGGGCAAAACATTGACAAATCAGCCGAATATCTATATTGTCGCTGATTCTCCGGGCGATTAGCTCAGTTGGCTAGAGCGCCTGCCTTACAAGCAGGAAGTCACAGGTTCAAGTCCTGTATCGCCCATTTTTTCAGCCCGTTGTCAGATGATGACAATTGGGTTTTTTTATGCCTAAGAGCAGGGTTTTTGGGTGGGCATTTGGATTTTAGATTGTCGATTTTAGATTGTATATTGTGTTGACAGCGGCCTTGGGGGAAGTATACTCATGTTTTGGCTTATGCGTGTATAGACGTGAAATCTCAATCTATATTTAAGGAGAAATCAGGATGGATAAACAGATCAGCATTATGCCTTGTCTTGATATGCAGAATGGTCGTGTTGTCAAGGGCGTTCATTTCGTGGATATTCGTGATGCGGGCGACCCTGTGGAGTGCGCCAAGGCCTATTGTGCGGCCGGGGCGGATGAGATTGCTCTTCTTGATATAACGGCGACGGTGGAGAATCGGCCCACCATGTTGGAGGTTGTCAGCACGGTTGCCGAGGCTGCGACGATTCCGTTTACGGTGGGCGGTGGGATCAACGATGTTGCTTCGGCTTCGGCGGTTTTAGCGGCGGGCGCGGACAAGAGATCGACGAGCAGCGCGGCTTTTCGCAAGCCCGAGATTGTTGCGGAAATGATCACCGAGTTCGGCCCGGAGAAGGTTACGGTGGCGATAGACGTGGATGTAAACGAGGCGCTTCCGTCGGGGTATGAAGTCTATATCGACGGTGGACGCACGGCGACGGGTGCGGATGCCTTAGAGTGGGCGAAAAAGGTCGACGGTTTTGGAGTGCCGGTGATCCTGCCGACGAGCAAGGCAGGCGACGGGGCACTTACGGGATACGATCTGCCGATTATCCGTGCGCTGGCCGGGGCGTGTTCTGCCCAGATCGTAGCGTCGGGTGGTGCGGGTACAATGGAACATTTCTACGAGGCCGTCGAGGCTGGCGCGACAATCCTGTTAGCCGCTTCGGTATTTCATTTCCACACAATCGATATACCGGACTTGAAAGCCTATCTCCGCGGGCGAGGCCTGAATATGAAGTAATGGGTCGATGGCGACAGGGCGAGAGGAGCATTGGGTCGGTCGCATGGGTCGCTCCTGCGCCGTGGGGGGTAATTCTGCCGATTTTTTCATTTTTTGCTTGACATTCTGCGGAAAATGTTATCATATTAGTGGTGCTTGTCTTTTGAAGTCTCCGAAAGGCGGACAGTAAAATGACATTTGACATACACTACTTTGGGGCGCCTTGCTTATCGCAGCATGTCCATACGCCACGCATACCTTGAAACGTTTACTTCTTTTTCGAAAGGGGGAATAAGATGGAAACGAAGATTGGGATTGGGATGTTGATAATCGGGGCAATGATCTCAGTGGCGTGTCTGGCGCCGGTCGCCTATGGCGAAAGCACTGTCAGCCTTGTGGTGGTCGCCCCGAAGACCCTGTACACTGAAAGTCCTGCGACGGTATCCGTCACGGCGGTAACAACCGTAGAGCAGGCGCCTGCGGTCGTATCGGTGACCATCGGACTCATTTACAACTCATCGACATCCGTGGGCGTGTTCACAGGTTCCACCGACAGCGCAGGCAGGCTTGCAGCAGAGTTTTACGTCGGCGACGTCGCGCCCGGCGCATACACGCTCGAGATTAAGGCCGAGGGCCTCGAAGAGCCTCTGACTGCCCCGGTGCAGATACGCAAAATGCCCATAGTGCTGATCGAGACGGACAAACCCATTTACAAGCCCGGCCAGACCATCAAGGGACGTCTGCTTGTGCTGAGCAACAAACTGCGGCCGCAAAGCGCCGACGTCGGCGTTGAGATCACCGACGGCAAGGGTGTGAAGATCTTTCGAAAGGAACTCGTGACAAATGCATTTGGCGTGGCGCCTTTCGAGTTGCCGTTAGCAAGCGAGTTGAACTTCGGCACGTGGAAGATCACCGCCGAGTCGGGATCGTCATCGGGTTTCATTGACGTTCGCGTGGAGAAGTATGTACTTCCGCGGTTCAACGTGGACCTGAACATGCCGAAGGACTACTTCATTGTCGATGAGAAGATTTCGGGGGCAGTCGAGGCGGCTTACTTTTTCGGAAAAGCCGTTGACGGCAGTGTGCGCGTGCGGGCCGAGCGGTATGTGGGCGTGTGGGAGAAATACGCCGAATATACGGCGACGTTGACCGAGGGCAAGGCGGATTTTGTTCTGCCGGCTGCAGGCTATGTTGCGGGCACGCCCGGCGGCGACGGGTCGGGCTCGGTTCAATTAGAGGTTGTGGTGACCGACACTTCGGGACACGAAGAGAAGACCACGAAACTCTTGAAGATTGTCGAATCGTCGGTCGATCATAAGTTGATCGCACTGAGCAGGGTGATAATTCCGGGCCACAACTTCGATGTCATGCTTATTGCCGAGAATCAGGAGGGCGACGCCGTCGGCGCTTCGGCTGAATTAGTGTGTACGTATTACGACGAAAACCGGCAGGAACTCAGCGCCGAGAAGCTGTCGGTTGGAGATTTTGTCGGCTCGACTACCGTGTCCTTCAAAGCGCCTGAGGCTGATGAGGGGATCGCTGCATCCGAGATTCGCAGCACCGTTACCACAGATGAGGGGATCACGGCGGATGCGGAGTTGACCGTTTATGCCGCCTATTCGCCGAGTGACAGCTTCCTACACCTTAGTCGGGATTCGGAGGGGAGCGTCAATGTGGGCGATTTCGTCGGCATCGACGTGTTCAAGACGCATGATGCAACGGTCTATTACGATGTGTTCGCAAATGGACATACGATTTGGTCGCAGGCGACGACTGCGTCGAAGATTATCTTCCGGGCGACACAGCAGATGCTGCCTTCGGCAAAGATAGTGGCGTATATCATCAATCCGAACAATGAGATATCGGCGGATGCGATTGAGTTGGATGTGACAATGGACAACGCCGCCGGCCTGGAAGTGAGTTTTGATCGCGAGGAGGTTCTGCCGGGCGATGCGGTTCGTCTATCCATCCAGGCCGACACCGAAGCGATGGTCGGCCTTGCTATCGTCGATGAGTCGGTCTACGCTCTTAACGAGGGACGGCTCAATATGCAGGAAGTGTTCAACGAACTGGAACGTTTGTTTATGGCGCCGCAGTCTGAGACGCATTCTGAGGAGTGGAATAACGGTGCGTATGGTGTTTTCGATGATGCGGGTTTGCAGATATTGACTTCCGACGGTCTGGACGTGCCTGAGGGTCGCCAGATATGGCGATGGGACAAGTGGTGGTGGCGGCAGTGGCTGGAGAACGACGCAGTGGGGCCCGGTGTATATGGCGGCGGCGGCTTGGCCGAAGTTACCCGCATCCGCCAGTTCTTCCCTGAAACGTGGCTGTGGATGCCTGATCTTTTGACCGAGTCGGACGGTAATGCCATAGTCGAGTTGACCGCTCCGGACAGCATTACGACGTGGCGGCTGCATGCGGTCTCGACCTCGGATGACGGTCTGGGTATCAGCGAATCGGAGTTGCTGGTGTTCCAGGAGTTTTTCGGCGAGCCGGATCTGCCCTATGCGGTGACGCGC
>JAGHBX010000591.1 GCA_021160785.1 Planctomycetota bacterium
ATCGACTGGTCTGTCTCGGCCATCGACAGTTGTTCCGTTCGCGCCCTTTTTGGGGGGCGAAAACAGGCCCGAATCCGACGGATCGAGGCAAAAATGGCTCCAAGCGTCATTTGATTGTGGATGGTCGGGGGACGCCACTGGCGATTGAACATACTGGAGCCAATGTGCATGATTCGGAGATGGCAATTGCCTTGGTCGATGGAATACCGCCGATCAAGCAACCTCAGGGCCGCCCTCGCAGGCGTCCAGATGAAGTACTTGCGGATCGTGCTTATGATGCGGAAGAGAAGATTCGCCAACCGTTGCGGAAGCGTAAAATTGAACCGTTGATTGCCAAACGGAATACTGAACATGGCAGCGGCCTGGGCAAATTTCGCTATGTTGTTGAGGCAGCATTTGACTGGCTGTTCAATCAACGACGGTTGCGTGTTCGTTATGAAAAACGGGACGATATTCATCAAGCGTTCCTAATCATAGGATGTTTCCTAATTTGTTGGCGACGAGTTATGGAGTTTTGTTAGAGTGCCTAAATATCTGGCGGGTCTTTCTGATAAAGCCACCGCCGATTACGGCCAAAGATTGCTTGATGCGATGCGTGATATGTTCGGCATTTTCCACAACGCCGAAGAGCTTACAGCAAGCAGTTTTGCAAAAGCGATGGAAAAAAGTCGAAAAGCATTTCTTGATATTGCATTGATCGATGTTCCCGACAGTCGTCAAGCACAGAATCTTGCAAATCGTTTTCGTAAACACGGCGATGCTTATTTCCGATTTATCACAACACCGGGCGTTGAACCGACCAATAATCTCGCTGAGCAGGCGATACGTTTTGTTGTTATAGACCGTTATATTACACAAGGCACTCGCAGCGAAAAGGGCAGAGCTTGGTGCGAACGCATCTGGACTGTACTGGCGACCTGTGCCAGCCAAGGCCGAAATGCGTTTGATTTTATATGCCAATCTACCCAGGCTCATCTCTCCGATCAGCCATTACCATCGTTATTAAGCCCATAAGCCACATTCATACCCTGTGAACGGTTACCGATTATTCTATGAACAGCTTCGTTGCCATTTTCCGGCCGGTTTGGGTTCTGAAGATTTTTTCGATGAGCTTACCGATCTGGTCCTTGTCGGCGTCGGGATAGTCGTCGGGAATGTTCACCAGCCAGTCGGCGTCCCAGATCGCCTTGAATTCGTCAGTGTCGATGTCTTTGGCGCTGTGGTGGTTGGCGACGATCCTGCACACGTGATCGATGACTGTCTCGTCCAGATGGAGTTGGGTCATGATCTCGCGGGCGATGGGCGGGCCTTCGATTTCCTGATACTTGCCGGCACTTGAGCCGTGGAGTTCTTCTGCTTTTTGAATGCCGATGTCGTGAAGAACCGCCGCAGCTTTGACAACGAGGGGGTCGCCGCCTTCTGCCTGCTGGATTTCATCGGCGTATTTGAGCACGGCGAGGGCATGGTCGATGCGTTTGTGGTCGTCGCCGAAGAGCGTCTTCATCCGGGTTGTCAACTGTTCGCAGATCGCTTTATCTTTGTCGGCGCCGACGGTTCCCAGACATTGCGGGCCGTACTGACACCACTTTGCACACCCCAGATCAATGTTGGGATTGCTCACTTTCCTGCCGCAGGATTGGCATTTGCGGGTCGGCTCGTCCTTCCAGAACTCAATCTTCGCACCGCAACCGGGACATCCGATCTCGAAGATGTCTCCGGGCTTCCAGAATCTTTGGTCCTGACCTGGGCATTTGACCATATTCGGCCTCAAATAAACGAGTTTCAGCGTTCCTGCCCCGCCATCGCCGGCAGGCTATGTGCGGTTAGCGGTGGGCTAAGAGCCCACCCTACCGAGTCAATACGCCCGAGTCGGGCGTTTTGTGCTGATACCACCGCCACACTGTATCAGGAATGAATTCCGCGGTCAAGCAGGTGCAAATCGCGGGTAACAGTCGGTTTTGCTCTTGCGTAACAGGGCTGTGAGCTTAATATGGGCTGGAATTGATGATGGAATTCGAGCAGGCAGCCGCTTTACGGGAGGACAGCACGGATATGCATGAGCAACTTTGGGAAAAACTCGTCGCGCTGGACCCGACGGAGATGGCCGGACGGTCCAGGTGCAGGTTTGACGGCGACTCTTCAACATTCATCGTGCCGCTTATGGGTGCCGATTTTATAGTTGACGGCGGACAGCGGCTTATCACGCCGGTCGATGATCCCGAAACACAGGCAGGCTTTCTCGAGCAGTTGTGTATCCTGGCCTACCTGATTAATGCGTCGGATATCCCGATCAGCGGCAGGCTGGTATCGGGAGACAAACTGGAGGCGGGTCAGTTTTTCTTTCGTGGGCCGCACGGACTCCCGACTCCGAAGCTGGAAGAGGCGTTCGGAGATGAGCCTTCCTTGCTTCATGAGGCCAGCGCCGCCTTAAATGCCAAACCGTGTGAGTACGGCGATGCCTCGATTTCGCTTGGCATCCTGCCGAATGTGCCGGTTGTGCTTGTAATATGGGGGCGGGACGACGAATTCGAGGCGCGGGCGTCGATCTTGTTCGATGAGACGGCTTCGAAGCAACTGCCCCTGGATGCGCTGCTTGCCGGTGTGCAGCTTGCTGTCAAAAAACTCATCGAGACGGTCGAGTAGGGCGGCATTTTGCCTATTTTAACACTGCTACCGTGGTTTACGAGACAGAATCAGCTGTTTTCGCCGGAAATGAAGCCCAAATGGGCTTTACAATCGCAGGAAACAGTGTTAGAATCCGGGCGAATTCGGCTGTGCGGTAGGTATAAACGAGGATTATGGCAAAGAAATACAAGGCAAATATTTTTGTTGTTGACGACGATTCCTGCATTAGCGATCTGGTTTCGCTGACTCTCGAAGGAATGGGTTATAAATGCTCGTGCTTTGAGGACGCCGATTCGTGTCTGAAGCAGTTAGCTGTCGATAAGTGCGACGTGCTTCTGACAGATGTGCGCATGCCTGAAAAGGGTGGAATCGAACTTCTCGTGGAGGTCAAACGTAGCTTTCCGTGGTTGCCCGTGCTTATGATGACGAGCTATGCCGATATCCCGATGTCCGTCGAGGCGGTGAAGGCGGGTGCGTTTAATTTCATTGAGAAACCACTGGACGGGCAGATGCTGCTTGATGTTGTCGAGACGGCTTTGCGGGAAAGTGATTTGACCAATATCCTCCGGGGTAAGCTGCTGACGAAGACGGAGGCGGTTATTCTGAACCTGATACTCCAGGGGCGCAGTAATAAAGGCATCGCTCATATTTTGCATCGTTCGGTGCGAACCATCGAGGACCATCGCAACCATATTATGCGGAAGCTGGACGTGGATAATGTGGTTGATCTTGTCAAACGGGCCACCACGCTGGGAATGGTGAAGCTTTCACCGGGCAAACAGGACGAATAGATCCGGCGTGTGGTGGATTTTGAGGCGGGAAAAGACTTTTCTTTTTTGATTTTGTGAGACTTTTTTCGGGATACGGAAATCCCGTAGTTACCACAGTTGTTAGGGGCATATCAATGCTGTAAACTGGGGTGCCTTTGACGATCAACGGGAATTTGCGGGCCAGTGACGGTACCGGAGTGACGTGGTAACGACGGGGTTTGCAAAACAGGTCAGGATTTAGAGGCAATTTAGTGGGATATAGAAAGCTGCCGTCTCTGAATCGAGGGAAATAGCGTGAGGACTGCCATGCAGAGTAGTTTTAAGATAGCAATCAGTGGTAAAGGTGGGGTGGGCAAGACGACGGTCTGCGCGGTCTGGGCTCAATTACTTGCGCAGGCGGGGCTGGATGTGCTGGCGATCGATGCCGATTCCGACCCGAACCTGGCGTCAGCTCTTGGAGTCGAACCCGACAAATGCCCCGAGCCGCTTATCAAGGCGAAAGACCTGATTCGCGAGCGAACGGGGGCTGAACCCGGCTTGATCGGGCAGTTTTTTAAGATGAATCCATACGTTTCAGACCTCCCGGAAAAGTACAGTTATCTGGTAAATGGCGTCAAGCTGCTGGTCTTAGGCGCGATCGAAAACGCCGGGGGGGGCTGTGCATGCCCGGAATCGGCGTTTCTCAAGGCCCTGTTGACACATTCAATGCTGCATCGCGACGAGGTGATCCTGGTTGATCTGCCTGCGGGCGTGGAATTCCTGGGCAGGGCATGTGTGCAGGGGGTGGACGGGCTGGTCATTGTGGTGGAGCCGGGCATGAGGAGCATCGATACGGCCAGGCACATTGCGAGTATGGGCAAGAATATGGGTATTAGCCGCGTTGGGGCGTTTGTCAACAAGATCACCGATGAGGGGCAGATTGGCGAGATAGAATCACAGTTGGGCGACATTGCGACATTGGGGAGTTTTGGATATAATCCTGCGATTCAGGCCGCCGACCTCAAGCGAACATCGGTAATGGAGGGCAGTAGTGAACTCGTTGAGGCCCTTGACAGGGCTAAGGAAAAGATGATGGAAGTGTTCTTTGGCGGTGTGGGAGAGGGAGAGACGGAATAGAGTAGACGGAATTCGGGTGTCAAAAAGCTAATAACGCAAATTGAAAAGCGATAAGAAGGAAAGGTTATGGATCCAAAAGAACGCAGCAGTGACAAGGCGGCCCAGGAAGTAATCCAACTGATGGCCGACGAGGGTATTGAGAATGCATGGGACCGGCTCGACGCCCAGAAGCCTCAGTGCGGGTTCGGCAAGCAGGGTGTCTGCTGTCGGATATGCGCGATGGGGCCGTGTCGGATATCGAAGAAGGCGCCGTTGGGCATCTGCGGTGCTACCGCTGATACCATAGCGGCCAGAAACCTTGTACGAATGATTGCCGGAGGTGCTGCGGCGCATTCGGACCACGGTCGTGATATTGCGCATACATTCAAGATGGCGGTTGACAGTGACAGTAGCGATTATATGATCAAAGATGAGCGCAAGCTGAGCGAAGTCGCGGCAAAGTATGGCATCGAGACAAAAGGCAAGCAGATGAAACAGATTGCAGCTGAGTTGTCTGATGTGGTGCTGGGTGAATTCGGCAGGCAGTCCGGAACGCTTGTCAGTGCGGCCTCTTATGCACCGCCGGCCAGGCAAAAGGTCTGGAAACAACTGGGGGTTACTCCTCGTTCAATCGACCGCGAAATTGTTGAGATTATGCACAGAACCCATATTGGTGTTGATTCAGACTATAAGAACCTTGTAAAGCAGGGGCTTCGAGCGTGTCTGTCTGATGGATGGGGAGGGTCTCTTATAGCTACTGAGCTTTCAGATATTCTGTTTGGCAGCCCGCAGCCGGTTCGGTTTGGTAGCAATCTTGGTGTCCTTGACGCCGAGCAGGTCAACATCATTGTGCATGGTCATGAGCCGACACTGTCGGACGTAATAGTAGCGGTATCGCAGGAAGATGAACTCGTAAAACTTGCCAAAGAAAAAGGAGCGGCCGGCATTAATATTGCCGGTATGTGCTGCACGGCTAATGAGATGCTGATGCGTCATGGCATACCGGTTGCCGGCAACTTTTTGCAGCAGGAATTAGCGGTGATGACCGGGGTAGTGGACTTGATGGCAGTGGATGTTCAATGCATTATGCCTGCCCTCGGTTCGCTGTCCGGTTGTTTTCATACGAAACTTATTACAACTTCGCCAAAGTGCAAGATTGCCGGAGCTGAGCATATTGAATTCGAAGAGGACAGGGCTGTTGAGATTGCTCGAGGAATCATCAGACTTGCTATCGAGAATTTTCCAAAGAGGAAAAGCAAGATTAAGATTCCGAAAGTAACCGAGGAGGGGATTGCCGGTTTTACCACTGAGAATACTTTTTACCACCTTGGCGGTCGATTTCGAGGTAGTTATCGACCATTGAATGATGCTATTATTTGCGGACGTTTACGTGGTGCAGCGGGAGTTGTGGGTTGCAATAATCCCAAGCAGGTCCATGATTACGGTCACGTGACAATGATCAAGGAGCTTATCAAAAATGATGTTTTGGTGCTCAGCACGGGTTGCAGCGCAATTGCTGCCGCCAAGGCCGGCCTCATGAGACCGGATGCAGCGGCGAAATATTGCGGTAAGGGGCTGGCGGAGATATGCGAGACGATAGGTATACCGCCGGTGCTGCATGTCGGCTCCTGTGTGGATAACAGCCGAATTTTGACAATCCTGGCAAATGTAGTTGCTGAAGGCGGTCTTGGCGATGACATTTCCGATTTACCTGTGGCCGGTGCTGCACCGGAATGGATGTCGGAAAAAGCTGTTTCAATCGGGATGTATTTCGTCGCATCAGGGGTATATACGGTTATCGCAGAACCGTTGCCCGTTTTGGGATCTCCAAATTTGACCCGTTATTTAACAGACGAAATTGAAAAGGATATAGGCGGCAAATGGGCCTTTGAGTCAGACCCGGTTAAGGCTGCGAAAATGATGCTTGAACATATCGAGAGTAAGCGTGATGCTTTGGGAATAAACGAAGAGAAGGAGCGCAAGCTCTATGATATGGAAGATCGTCGGGCGTTAACATTTTAAGGTAGGTTGAATTTAACGAGGTAGATAGAATATGTCTAAGATAATTGCGTCGGCAGCGATACGTGGTGCTCACAATCTGGCGAAAGAGGCCGAAGAGATTTACAACAAGGCGGTAAAGGCCAAGGGCGCCGACTGCGAGGTTAGTTTTCCGAATACGGGCTACTTTATTCCGATCATTTATTCTATGACGGGGATAGCCGTGGAGAAGCTGTCCGATTTCGATGAAGTGTTTGTCATAATCAAGGGCCTTCTTCCTGATTTCGTGGACGATGAAATGTGGCTTCCGTATCTCGGGCCGACCCTGGATGCGGGGATGGCGACGCTGTTTGCCGAAGAGATAATCGAAGCTTGCAAGTACCTGGTCGGTCCGAACCCGGTCGATGATTTCTGGCTCGGCGCCGCCGACGATGTGATCATGCGCGAGCGGGGCATTCAGTTTGTCGACGGTACGGCCCCGGGATTTGCCGCGATAGTCGGCGCCGCGCCGGATGTCGAGACTGCCGTTGCAATCGGGCGTAAGCTTCAGGAACGAAGCCTTTATGTGTTCATGGCCGCAAGCGATAAGGGCACTTCGTTTGCCGAGCAATTAGCCGAAGGCGGCGTCCAGTTGGGCTGGGAGACACGACTGGTGCCTTTTGGCAGAGGGATTACTTCTGCAATTTACGCCCTGGGCTTCGCCAGCAGGGCGGCTCTTAGCTTCGGCGGTGTTCAGCCGGGCGATTACCTGCGGAATCTGCTGTATAACAAGAACCGTGTGTTTGCATTTGTGATGGCGCTTGGCGAGGTAACGGACGAATGGTACGCCACCGCCGCCGGAGCCATCAACTACGGCTTCCCGACGATCGCCGATTCCGATATTCCTGAGATTCTGCCGACGGGCGTGTGTACATACGAGCATGTGGTTTCCAACATTCCGCATGACAAGATCGTGGAAAAGTGCATCGAGGTGAGAGGGCTCAAGATCAAGGTCTCCGAGATTGCGATTCCGGTGGCTTACAGCCCGGCGTTTGAGGGTGAGCGAATCCGCAAGGAGGACATGCACTGTGAGTTCGGCGGCAATAGGACGCCGGCGTTTGAGTGGTTCAACACATTAGACAGTTCGCAGGTTGAAGACGGCAGGATCGAGGTGATCGGCCCTGATGTGGACACGGTGGAGCCGGGAGGCCAGCTTCCTCTCGGCATCGTGGTCGAGGGGACGGGTCGCAAGATGCAAAGCGACTTCGAACCTGTTCTCGAACGCCAGGTCCATACGCTTATCAACGAGGCGCAGGGCGTCTGGCACATGGGCCAGCGAGACATAAACTGGGCGCGGATCAGCAAGGATGCGTTTAAGGCGGGTTTTCGGATCGAGCACTTCGGACATATCCTGCACGCGATGTACCACGAGAAGTACTCCAACATCATCGACAAGGTGGAGGTGAAACTTTATACCGAAGAAGAGCAGGTGGTGAAGCTTCGCGATAAGGTCAGGGCCGTCTATGCCGAGCGCGACAAGCGATTGGCGGGAATGACCGACGAGACGGTGGATACGTTTTACTCGTGTACGTTGTGTCAGAGCTTTGCCCCGGATCATGTGTGCGTGATTACACCGGAGCGAAGCGGCCTGTGCGGCGCCTACAGTTGGCTGGACGGAAAGGCGGCATACGAGATTACCCCGACCGGCGCCAATCAGCCGATCGTCAAGGGCGCTGTTATCGATGGGACCCTCGGTCAGTGGGAGAAAGTCAACGAGTTTATCAGTTCGACTACACAGGGCAAGATAGCGCAGATGAGCGCGTATTCGATGATTACCGATCCAATGACAAGCTGCGGGTGCTTCGAGTGTATATCGGCGATTCTGCCTTCGACCGGCGGCATTATGATCGTTAACCGTGAATTTACCGAGATGACGCCGTGCGGGATGAAGTTCTCTACGTTAGCGGGCACCGTCGGCGGCGGTAATCAGACGCCGGGGTTCATCGGGCATTCACGGTTCTATATCGGCTCGAAAAAGTTCATCTCAGCCGAAGGCGGTATCCAGCGGATTGTCTGGATGCCGGCGGCGCTGAAGGAAAGTATGCGCGAGGTGCTGATCGAGCGGGCCAAAGAAGCCGGGCTAAACGGCGAAGAATTCCTCGACAAGATCGCCGATGAGACCAAGGCCATATCGGAGGAAGAGGTGCTCGAGTTCATCAGCGGTGCGGGCCATCCGGCGCTCGAGATGGACGAGATGTTTTAATTGCGTTTCGATTTGGTGGGGCAAGCCCCGCCCTGTGATGGATTGGAACCGGAATACTAATTAATGGTTTTCTGCGAGGTATGGAACTATGGCATTGACAGGATTACAGATTTTCAAGGTATTACCCAAGACTAACTGCAAGAAGTGCGGCAAGCCGACGTGTCTTGCCTTTGCGATGGCGCTTGCGCAGAAAAAGGCGAGTCTGGACGAATGTCCGGACGCCACCGATGAGACGCGAGCGATGTTGGCCGAGGCGTCCGCTCCGCCGATGCAAAAGGTGAAGTTCGGCACAGGCGACAGCGCCGTTGAGTTAGGCGCAGAGACCGTGATGTATCGGCATGAAGAAAAATTCTACAGTCCGACGGTCATTGCCGTCAGCGTCTCCGACGCCATTTCCGGCGACGAACTCAAGGCGCGTATTGACACGGTCAACGCTCTGCAGTTTGACCGGGTGGGCACGCATATACAGGTAAACGCTATCGCCGTGGTCAACGACAGCGGATCAGCCGATACATTCGCTTCGGTTGCAGAAACGGTCAAGCAGGCCAGTCCGCTTGCGATGATACTGGTTTCCGAGTCCGCCGATGCCCTTGGCGCTGCGGCGGGCAAGGTTGCAGACTCCGTGCCGCTGCTGGCATGCGCCACCGCCGAGACCGCCGATGCGGTCGCAAAGATCGCCAAGGACAACAAGTGCCCGCTGGTGGCGGCCGCCGATTCGGTCGATGCACTTGCCGAACTGACCGAGAAGATCAAGGCGGCGGGTGTCGAGGACATTGTGCTCTGTCTGAAGGGTATGAGCCTCAAAGAAGAGATGTACGGCCTGACCACGGCAAGGGCTGCGGCGCTGAAGAAGTCGTTCCGTCCGTTGGGATATCCGACGTTGTCGTTAGTATTGGGTGGTACGCCCGAGGAGCAGGCGGGCAAGGCTCTGTCGCTGGTGAGCAAGTACGCCGGCGTCGTGGTGCTCGATACCGCCGAGGCGTATGCGATTTTGCCGGTGCTGACTACAATCATGAATATCTATACCGACCCGCAAAAACCCGTGCAGGTCGAGCCGAAGGTTTACAAGATCGGCGAGGCCGGCGACGATTCGCCCATGCTGCTTACGACCAACTTTTCGCTTACATACTATACCGTCGAGAGCGATGCCGAGGCGAGCCGCGTGCCCTGCTATATCCTCGTTGTGGATACCGAGGGAACCAGCGTGCTGACGGCGTATTCGGGCGACAAGCTAAACGAAAAGGTCGTTTCCGAGGCGATGAAGAAGTTCGGCGTCGAGGACATGGTCAAGCATCGCAAGATGATCATCCCGGGCTATGTGGCCGTGATGAGCGGAAAACTGGAAGAAGAAACAGGCTGGGAGATTCTCGTGGGACCGCGCGAATCGTCCATGCTGCCAAAGTACCTGCAGGATGTTGCCTGATAGAGTGAGCGATCAGAAGAAGAGAACATGTTCGATTCGTTTTGAGCCCAGCGGCCTAAAGGCGCAGGTTCCCAAGGGGACCGTGCTGCTGGAGGCGGCGCGCAAGTTGGGTGTGTATCTCAGCAGTATCTGCGGCGGGGACGGGTACTGCGGCAAGTGCAAGGTGCATATCAACTCCGGTCAGTTCCAGATGAAGCCGACGACCCTGCTGACGCCCGAAGAGATCCGCGAAGATGTCGTGTTGGCCTGTCAGACGAAGATACTTTCTGATATGACGGTAACCGTCCCCAAGTCGCATACGCTGCGGACCGACCAGATATTGACGGATGTGGACGCCTCGCGATTCAGCGGACTTGGCCGCGATGCCGGGGGAAAAGGTTTTGCCTTCGATCCGTTGGTCAGGAAAATCTATATCGAGATGACGCCGCCGACGGTTGAAGATCATACCGCCGACCATGAAAGGCTCACTGTTGCGATACGCAACATGCTGAACCTGGGCTCGGGGGTGCTGCAGATGGGATTCAGGATACTGCAGGAACTCCCGCGGCTGCTGCAGAAATCGGATTACAAGGTAACGGCGACACTCGGTTTTCGCGGCTGCGTGACGGAAGTGGTGCAGGTTGAAAGCGGCGACCGATCGAATATCAACTACGCCGTCGCCGTCGATCTCGGCACGACGACGGTGGTTGCTCACCTTGTCGATCTTACGACGGGCAATACTGTCGACACCGAGGCTACTTATAACAGCCAGATTAACTTCGGCGAGGATTATATCCGCCGGATCATCTATGCCGAGCAGAACGACGCATTCGACGAGATGCAGTCGCACCTTGTAGACGACGTCAATGATTTGATAGTAACGCTTGCCGAAAGAAACAAGATCAATCTTCAGGATATAACCGCCGTTGTCTGTGCGGGCAATACGGCGATGACGCATTTTCTTTTGAACCTTGACTCGCGGCGTATTCGTCGTGAGCCTTATGTTGCGTCGGCGAGTTCGGTGCCCCCAATACGCGCCGCCGAAGCGGGGATCCAGATCAATAAGCGCGGCCTGTTGTATTGCCTGCCGAGTGTGGCGGCGTATGTGGGCGGCGATATAGTAGCGGGCGTCCTTGCGGTCTGCCTGGACATGAAGGAAAAGGTGGCGCTTTTCGTAGACATTGGCACCAACGGCGAGGTTGTCCTTGGCAACAAGGACTGGATGATGTGTGCGTCCAGTTCGGCGGGGCCGGCGTTCGAGGGCAGCGGTGTCAAACACGGCATGCGCGCCGCCAGCGGCGCAATCGAAAAGCTTCTGATAGATGACGAGGGCAATATCGTCTGCGATACGATCGGAGACGCCGCCGCCATCGGGATTTGCGGATCGGGGCTTCTGGATACGCTTGCCGAGCTGTTTCTCCACGGCATTATTGACCGTACGGGTCGATTCCAGGCCGAAGGCGACCCGCGTCTTCTGGAAGGTGAAGAGGGCATGGAATTTACGCTTGTCGCAGAAAAGGGCGCCCAGAAGCGGATCGTTATAACCCAAGCGGATATTGACAATCTCATTCGGTCAAAAGCCGGTGTTTTTGCCGCGATCAAGTCCCTGATGGAGACGACCCAGACGAAGACCGAAGACCTCGATGCGGTGTACTTAGCCGGCGGATTCGGCAACTTCATGAATGTCGAAAGAGCGGTGACCATAGGCATCCTGCCGGATGTGGCGGTCGAGAAAATTCATTTTGTGGGCAATACTTCTTTGGCCGGGGCAAAGGCGGTTCTTCTGAGTCGCCAGGGCCGCGCCGTCGCCGAACAGATCGCTTCTGCGATGACTTACGTCGACTTGATGAGCCATTCGGACTACATGGAGGAGTTTGTGCGGGCTAATTTCCTGCCGCATACGGATTTGTCGCTGTTTCCTTCACAGTAAATTGCATAAAAGGTAAAATATTACAATTAAAGAGTTTTTTACGCCCTCGTGGGCGGAGGCATATAGATGGGATTTTCAATAGCAATAAGTGGAAAAGGCGGGACGGGCAAGACGACGTTGTCGGCGATGCTCGTGCGGCTGCTGATCGGCAAGTCGCCGCAGGCGGTTTTGGCGGTGGATGGCGACCCTAATTCGTGCCTGGGCATTACATTAGGCGTTGAGCCGGAAACCACCAT
>JAGHBX010000213.1 GCA_021160785.1 Planctomycetota bacterium
CGTAATACGTAAACACCGCACCGAACGGCGGATTAGGCGCGGTAAAGAAACCGTCCCCCTGGCTTCCCTTCTCACTTCCCAGCGCCCGCGCCGGAACATACAGCATCGCCTTGCCGGCGCCGAACAGGATAAACTCTTCATCGTCAAGAGTATCTTCGCTGATTTGGCGCAGGAAAGAGTAGTCATCCAAAACAAAAAAGCTGCGTCCGAACGATGCCCCCACAAGATCGTTCTCGCGCCGCTGAATCTCGATATCCCGAAACGAAATCGTCGGCACGTTCCCCTTCAGTTGTATCCATTTGACTCCGCCGTCCAGACTGAAATACAGACCGAACTCGGCCCCGAGAAAATACAGATCGCTTCTTTCGTGGTCCTGGGCGAACCGCCACAGAATTTGTCGCTTGGGCAAATCGCCCGTAATCGAATGCCACGTGCGGCCGCGATCTTCACTCTTTATCAGGTACGGCTTGAAGTCGCCCGTCTTGTGATTATCGAGCACCGCGTACACCGTGTCGGCGTCGTGTCGGTCCGCCTTGATATCGTTGACAAACGCATCTTCGGGCATACCGTATATCCGCTCCACCTTTCGCCAGTTCTTGCCGCCGTCTTCGGTCACCTGGATCAGGCCGTCGTCGGTGCCCACATAGATCAGCCCTTCCTGCAGAGGTGACTCCGAAATCGACGTGATATTACCGTACTGCGACATCGCACTGGTATCATAAACCGCATCGGCGCTCCAGACCCGCTCCATGTGTTTCAGTTTGTACCGATCGCGATTGCGCGACAGATCGCCGCTGACCGCTCTCCACGAGTCCCCGCCGTCGTCGCTGCGGTGCAGCTTCCTCGACCCGTAGTAAAGACGCCGATGCGAGTGAGGACTGATCAGAATCGGCGAATCCCAGTTAAACCGCAGGTCCTCTTCGCCCTTCGCCGGACGCGGGCGAATATCGACCGATTCACCGGTCAGCCGGTCAAACCGCCTCAGGTACCCCTGCTGCGATTCGCCGTAGATGATATTCGGATTCTCCGGATCGATCGCACAATCGTGCCCGTCGCCGCCGATGATCGCCTGCCAGTCGCTGTTGCGAATACCGCAAACATTCCCCGTCCGACTCGGGCCGTACTGCGTGGCGTTGTCCTGCGTACCGCCCACCACGTGGTAGAACGGCTCGTCGTAATCGACATCGACCTTGTAAAACTGCGTCAGCGGGAGATTGGCAAAATACCCGAACGTCCTGCCCCGATCGAACGACCGATACAGCCCGCCGTCGCAGCCAACCAATAGAAAATCAGGATCGGTCGGGTGAAACACCACCGCATGATTGTCAACATGCTTCCACTTGCTCTCCACCGTCTCCCAGGTCTTTCCACCGTCTTCGGTCCGGCCCAACCGAACGTTGGCCTGGTACACCACATCGAAGCGGTGCGGATCGCAATAAATCTCCTGGTAATAGTGAGCCCCCGTCCCCCCGCTGATGTAATCGCTCATCTTGCTCCAGCTTTCGCCTGCGTCCTCCGAACGCCAGAAACCACCTTTACGACCGGCCAACTCGATTGAGGCGTAGACCACGTCGCCCCTGACCGGCGAAACAGCTAATCCGATCTTGCCCTTGTCCTCTGCGGGCAGGCCGTTCTTCAGTTCGGTCCAGTTGGCGCCGCCGTCGACGGTCTTGTAGATGCCCGTCTCAGGTCCGCCGTTGACAAGCGCCCAAACCGTCCGATGACGCTGATGCGTCGCCGCATACAGCACATCCGGATTCCACGGGTCAAACGCAACATCGGTCACACCCGTGTACGGCCCCTTAGCTAAGATCTGCCGCCAGCTCTTGCCCCCGTCTGTCGTCTTGTACAGCCCGCGCTCGCCGCCGGCCGACCACAACGGACCCTGCGACGCGACATAAACAACATCCGAATTTCGAGGATCCACGAGGATCTTAGCGATGTGCTCGCTCTCGGCAAGCCCCACATTCGCAAAGCTCTTGCCGCCATCGGCGCTCTTATAGACTCCATCGCCATAACCCACATGTCGCCCGCCGACATTCTCCCCGGTCCCCACCCAGACAATATGCCGATTCGACGGATCGACCGTCACACAGCCGATCGAATACGAGCCGTATTTGTCAAAGATCGCCTTCCACGTCGTCCCTGCATTGACCGTCTTCCAAACATTCCCCGACCCGGCCGCCACATACCAAGTATTCGGCTGCACAGGATCGATAGCGATATCGGCAATCCGACCGCTCATCAGCGCAGGCCCAATATTACGCAATGAAATCCCGGCAAACGTTTCGCTGTTGAGTTTTGTCTTTTCCGCCTTTGCGCCACCCTCATCGGCCCAAGCCGACACCACAGCAGCAACCAATAACACCCCAATCAGAAGCTTCCGCATCACCCGTCTCCTTATAAATAATCACCGCATTCCCCACCACTTTTTTAACACATTCCAAACCCGAATACAAGCAAAATCCACCTCACTTGGTTGGTGTTACAAACTGCTCGACAAAATACTTCGGATCCAGATCCTCACCCGTTGCACGCTTAATCATCTCGTTCCAACGATACGACTTGCCAACCTCAAAAACATTGGCCCGAAGATAATCGCCAACCTTCTTTTGCCCCACATAAGAAACCCCATCATCCGACTCCAGCCCTAATACGTTTTTGACAAGATAATGGTGAAGTTGTGAGCCAAATAACTCTCCAAGGAGGTAATTGTGGTAGTAACAGGCCGCTGAGGCGATGTGGATTTTTGCGGCCCAGTCGGGCTGGTTGCGATTGGCCGGCGGCGTTACGAACTGGTATTTGCTTACGAGGCTCCACCAGAGGGTATTCAGGTCCTGGTCGGGGTCGGCGTAGAGCGATTTCTCGAAGTTGTACATTACCATTGCCCAGCGTGCGAAGATGAGCTGCTTCATCTGAGCGTATTTGCCGCTTACGGTTGCGATTTCGTTTCGCTGTTCGTCGGTCAGATCGAGCATCTGCTGCATCCAGTCGGGGTTTCCGCTTAGTCGGCCGAAGAACATTGCGATTGCCTCGGTAGTGAAGATGTGCGCCGCGCCTCGAAGCAGGTAGGGCATGTCCGGGGCGTAGTTCTTGCTGTAGACGGCGTGGCCGAGTTCGTGGAGGGCGACCTCCATCCATTTTTCGTTGTCCTTGATGTTGCAGAGGATTCGCACGTCGCCGCGGCGATCGATATTCGTGCAGAAGGCGTGGGGGCTCTTGCCCTCTCTCTCGTAGAGGTCGCTTTTGGCCAGCACATCTTCGACGGGCAGATTGATGCCGGCGTAGAACTGCCTGGCGAGTTCGGCAATATCTTTGCCCTTGTAATACGTATCCAGATCCAGGTCCAGCACCAGCGGAGTCTCCTGGAAGAACGGGTCGTGATAATGCCAGGGTCGAAGCTCATCGACGGCGACGCCGTACTTTTCGGCAAGGATGGCGTCGAGCTCGGCCTTGGTCTCTTTGAACGGTTCGTTTGTGAGTTCGTAGAGGCGGTCGAAGATTTTGTCGAGTTCGGCGGGGTCCTGCTCAGACAGCGTCAGGCTGAATGTGTGGAAGTTGTCGAAGCCGAGCTTCCTGGCCGCTTGGTTGCGCAGCTTAACCAGTCGCAGGACATCGTCGGCGAGCGCCTGTCCGACCTGCTTGGAGGCCAGCCACGCCTTCTTTCGCTTGTCGGAGTCGGTCTCGCTCTTCAGTATCTCCTTGATCTCGTTGTCGGTGACCTCCCGGTCGTCGATTCGGCCGCGGTGGGTATTGAATTTCTTGGAGATTTCGTTGCTAAGCTCGACGATCTGCTTGAGAAGTTCCGGCTCGATCTGGTTGCGCAGATAGGCGTTGTAGAGGACCTGCACCTGCCGATTAAGGCGCGGATCGGCTAAGGGGCCGGCGTCTATCGCGCTCTTGATATAGGCAAATTCCTCCGGATTGGCGTAGACCTTCTTAAGCTCAAGTTGCAACACACTGACCCGGTCAAAATCTTCACCTTCACCGGTATTCTCAGCCTTCCACTCAGCAAGGTTAGCCGCCTTTTCCATAGGCATAATCTTCGCCACATGCCCGTCAACGAATGTCTGCATTGGATCCTCCTTTGCCTGCTTCTGTGCCTCCTCTATACAACCCCCAAGACCGATCGTGAGGGTGATGATTGCAAGGGTCGACAGTAGTCTGGTCATGTTCATGGCTAAATCTCCTTTTAATACCTTTCAGGGTGGCAATTATTATAAATGCTTTGATGGGAGTATTATACGTATTTTCGGCAGGTAGTAAAGATGTTGTTCAGGTCGCAGATGGTTGCGGTTGCCTGAATTAAGGAGATTGTGGAGGGGGAAGGTGGCTGCTTGGTATTTGGTGGTTGTGGATGTGGGTTACCCCGCCGGTGGAACCGGGGGGTTAAACTTATGGAGGCACGCCTGCGGCGTGCGATTTTTTTTAGGGTTCGTTTCGTTTTTTTGCCGCGAACAGGGTTTGTTTGATTGGAATCGCCTTCGGTGATCGTGTTTTGGCGGGTCCCTCGACTTTGGGCCGCTGCGTTTTGCTCCGCAGCCCGTCGCTCGGGATGACACACGGGGGTGTCAATTGGGTTCGTTTCGTAGAAATAGGGGGCGGTGTGAAGCTGGCGGGACGGTAAATTGGGTTCGTTTCGCGGAAATAGGGGGCGGTGGGACACCTGGTGTGCGGGAATTGGGTTCGTTTCGCGTATTTGGTTTGTGGGGACGGTGGCGGTGGGGCAAATTGGGTTCGTTTCGTGTTTTTCGGTCGTGGGGATGGTGGGCCGGGGTGAGATTGGGTTCGTTTCGTATTTTTGGGCTGGCCAGTAGTGGGGATTGGGTTCGTTTCGCATTTTTTGGTTGTTGGGGCGGTAGATTGGGTTCGTTTTACATATTTGGGGTGGTCGGAGGGCGCCCCGACGGTGCCGGGGGTTAAATGTGTTGGCGGCCCGCCTGCGGTGGGCGTTCTATCTGATGGTGGTTTGGTGTTCACTGGCTTGTAACCCCCCCTGTTTTTGGTGTTGCTTTGTCCTTAAC
>JAGHBX010000513.1 GCA_021160785.1 Planctomycetota bacterium
CTATACGGAAGCAGAAATAGAGCATGAATTGATACTGGAAAAATTAAACTTGGTTTTGCCACCACAGGCGCCGCCGAAAATCTACAGCGAACAAATCAATAATTGACAGGTCTATGGTACAGACCTTGGCCCCTGGCGCTACCATAAACCACCTTTTACCCCCTTAAGTGAGAAAGTTGGGTTAATACGATTTATAGGCCATCTCGGGCAATGGAATGGAACATTCCGCCGATTGTTTACATTGCTGCGTGGCGTATTATTCAGCCGATTGGATGCCTTTAGCGTTATGGCTGCCTGTGGGACAGCACGTGGTTCACCACGCATGATCGCAAGCCCTCAGCAGGCTTATTTGTCGGGTTTTGAACTGTCGTAAAAATCTACGGAAGCAGGTTGCGATGCTGAGTTTACGGACTTATGGGATGACTGTGACTTTTTTTCGATAAAAACTTCATTTCATTTACTCTTGCTTCCAGCCAAAGTAACAACTGTAATGCCGATAGAACAAGCCCACCGAACGCATGGCAAGGACTGCGACAATTACCGCCAGGATATCAAAAAGCAGGTGAGCCGCAACAAGCCACCATCGCGCGTCCCCGAGGGAGCCGTATTCGACAGTCATCAACTGCATCGCGACCGCAAAGCCCACGAGTCCTGTGCACACAAGATACGGCCGAAAGGCTTTGCAGATGGGTACGACAATATAGTCGGGACGAAAGACCATCCATAGTTGATCGGCCGATGAAATCGTCAACAATATCATCGGAAAGAAAAAGAAACCCGCCAATACAAGCCCGTGACGCAGCCAGACCCAGTCAATTCCGAAGTTCTCCCTGAGGATGGCGATGGCCGCCATGAATGGAATCTCCGCCAGGACCAGCGACACAATGAACAGGTAGATGGACTTAATGACCGTCGCTATGAAGGCAAACCCCTCGCCCATTTCGATATCGGGCAGTTCATCGGCGCCAAGGGCGGCCGACTCGACCACCGCCATATAGAACCAGAAAAGACAGCCCCAGCATATAATGATCGTGATCCAGTCGATGGGGATATTCATTGCAAAGCCCGGCACGACAAAGGAAAAGTTCAAGTGACCGATGAAGAACTTGAAAGTTATCACGGCGATGATAAACACCGCAATCATGATATTGTCACGGCCAAAAAGCACCTTTCGGCTGTCGATAAACACCGAACGGTAGAAGCCGCTGATGGGAGCGCCGGGTTCTTCGCGAACTTTTTCAACGGGGGCGTCGCCATCGGAGGGAATGATGAATCGCTGCATGCACTTTGTGCATCGCGCCCCCCTGCCGGCATACTTCGCCTCGAACGCGCACAGGTTGCGGCAAGTCGGACACCTGAAAACGATGGCCATTTCGACTTCACTTTCTCTTAATATCCTGCTCCGAATTCATGGCGTCGATGAAGCACTTCAGGTCGTTGGCCCATTTCTGGGCTTCGAGCAGGTCAACTTCGCCCCGCTTAACGAGCATCGCCAGATGCCTCTCCAGCGTGATCATTCTCTCGTCCGGCTGGTCTTTTGTCTTGACCTGGAGCACCGAATATATCTGTTCGATCTTGCCCTTGCGGATGAGATTCGCCACGGCATAGTTATTGTTGAGGATCTCCATCGCGATGACTCTTCCCTTGCCGTTCTTTCGCGGGACGAGTTTCTGGCTGATGACGTTGGCAAGCCCCAATGAAAGCTGGTTGCGCACCTCGTCCTGTCTGCCGGTGGGGAAGAAATCCAGGATGCGCGTGATCGAACCGATCACGTCGCGCGTGTGCAGCGTCGAAAAAACAAGATGCCCCGTCTCGGCGGCGGTCAGCGTCATCGAAACGGTTTCGGCGTCGCGCATCTCGCCGACAAAAATAATATCCGGGTCCTCCCGCATCATTGCGCGCAATCCTTTGGTAAAGGACTCGACGTCTCTGCCCACTTCGCGCTGCGAGATCATCGAATTCCTCTGTTTGAAGAGATATTCGATGGGGTCCTCCAACGTGATGATCCTGCAGGCCTGGTTTTCGTTTATGCGTTTGATCAGCGAGGCGATAGTAGTGCTCTTGCCGGCGCCGGTTATGCCGGTAAAGAGGATCAGCCCGTGTTTCTTGCGGACGATATCCTGCCATACGGTATTGGGAAAACCGATTTCCTCCGGCCTGGGTATGTCCAGACCCAGCGCACGGATAGCCGCGGCCAGGCCGTCGTTATCCATGAACACATTAATTCGAAACTGAATCTCCCCCAGCCGGTAAGAACAGTCGACGGCGCTGTCCGTTTTCAACGCCGCTAAGGCTTTTTTGCCGATCAGCGGGAATACGAGCTGTTCGAACAACTCATGGGTGATAGGCGCCCCCTTGAGCTTGACCAGATCGCCGTCGACACGATAGGCGGGAACCGTCCCGATCTTGATGTGCAGATCGGAGACACGCAAGGCGCCCTGTTTTTCAAAGTAGGCCAACATATCGATCATGCTCAGCATCTGGCCTTCGCCGCCGGGATAGACTTTTGAATTGACTCTTATTTCCGAACTCATACAAACCCCTTTTTGTGAGTTTATCCTTGCCCTGAGCCTGCAACCCGCCATTATACCCTTTTGCCGGCCACAATGCAAACTTGTGTTTGCCGAATCGCTCCACGTTGGATGCCAGGCAAGCTTTTGATGATGCAGAAGGTCTCAGACAGAGAGAGATAATTTTTATTGAGGTTTTATGCAGCAGAGTGTATAATTCCTTTAGCATAGCAAAATATTGTGTATACAGTAGTCAGTTTATGCATTTTAGGGGATTACCAATGAAACATTTTTACTACACTCCTATCGTTCTCATTCTGCTTGTAATGCTTCCACTATTCGCATTCTCCGGACGCAGCACGCCGGCGTTATGTGATGCAAAACAGAAAACAGCAGAGTCTTACTATGAGCAACTAAAGTCCTTGTTGACTCGAAAGACCCTGAAGGTCCGACCGAAAGCCTCCAAACGGGATGTCAACCTGATTGAGGCTGAGAAGGGCGCCGCAGGTGTGCTTTTTGGAGCATCCATGGATGATGTCATTGCCATCTGGGGAAAACCATGCGGCATTTTCATCGATGCAAACATGAGGGCTTGGGACCTCAGTATTGGCGCATGCAGATTTGGTTTCGTTGACAACAGACTTGTCTCCATCAGCGTTCATAGCGCAACACTCAAAAAAGCTTATCTGAAAAATGGAATCAGCTTCACATCCTCTTACGATGAAGTGAAATCCGCTTTTGGCGAACAGATGGAGGCGACATATTCCAACCTTGAGTTTGCAGCGGAGAATGGATATGTCATTAAGTTCCATTTTGTTCCCGATGCGTCGTCTAAAGGTAAGCGAAAGTTAATATGCATAGCTGTCCACCATCCGGATTCAGGCAAATAGTTGAATATCCGAGGATATGGCTGTGTCGACGGCGTGGACATCGCAACCATCTGAAAAACGCCTGAGCAAAATGCCGAAGCCCGGTTTTATTGTCTTGACATTGCTCGATTTGCTGCCGATATTGGCGGCATGACCGGACATGCGAAAAACCTGTATATCATTGACGGGCACGCCCATATCTACGCCGCCTACTATGCGCCGATGAGGCCGCTAAACAGCCCCTCCGGCGAGCCGACCAAGGCGACCTATATCTTCACCACGGCGATACTCGGACTCATCAAACGCAAGAAGCCCGATATGCTCGTGGTGGCGATGGACTCCAA
>JAGHBX010000321.1 GCA_021160785.1 Planctomycetota bacterium
CCTCCGGCCGATGAGCCAGAAGCATCTTTTCGGCTTTGCTTGGGCTTGAAACCGGCAGAAATGTGCGTATAATCGCCTCTGATGTGCCCATCAGGCTGAAATAACCCCAATTAGTACGGAAAATCGTGTATGTGATGTCTTTAGTCATCTTCTCTAAAACCCGACTTTGCCATCGTGCTTCTGCAGAGCCGCACGATGCGTTTTCCGTAACATATACGCCCCAGACAGGGCAATGTCAATTTTTCGGGCGTTAAAAATGAAAAATATATGAGCATTTTCATTGACTCAGGTTGTGTTTTATGTTAAATGAAAGGGTTTCATTAAAATAGAGATGGTTTAGTCAGAGATTGTATATTTTTAATAGAACCTCCTTTGCGGTGTACCAGATATGGCGATTGAAGATTTAAGAAAAGAGATTGACCGGCTTGACGCCGAGCTCGTGGAGCTTCTCAATGCCCGCGCCAACGTCGTTATAGAGGTCGGCAAGTTGAAGAACGAGGCCCATACGCCGGTTTATGTGCCCGCCCGGGAAAAGGAGGTCTTTGACAAGATCACCAGGGAAAACAAAGGGCCTTTGCCGGCGAAGACCCTGTGCGCGATTTGGCGTGAACTTATGAGTGGTTCATTTCGCCTGGAGCGTCCTTTGCGAATTGCGTATCTGGGACCCCAGGGCAGTTTCAGTCATACCGCGGCGATGCTGAAGTTCGGCCAGAGCGTGGAATATGAGGCGGTGCCCGACATTCGCGCGATTTTCGATGAGGTGGGCAAAGATCACTGCGATCTCGGACTTGTTCCGATAGAGAATTCGGCGGGCGGCGGCGTTCGTGAGTCGCTGGACTCCTTTATCGATACGAATGTGATGATCTGCGGTGAGATTCACATGGCGATCCATCACAACCTGTTGGCCAACTGCGGGCTGGATGAGATCGAGAAGGTTTACTCGCAGCCGGAAGTGGTCGCCCAGTGTCGCAACTGGCTGAGCACCACACTGAGAGACAAGCAGATTATATCTGTCGCTTCGACGGCGAAGGCGGCCGAAATGGCCGCAAAAGAACCGCGAGCCGCTGCGATTGCCTCGACGGTGGCGGCGGACATATACGGCTTGAAAGTGATTTGTGCGGATGTCGAGGATGTCGGCAATAACGTGACTCGCTTCCTTGTGATCAGCACGGAAGACGCCCTGCCGACGGGCGACGACAAGACGATTGTTCTGTTTAGCACTGCACACAAGACCGGCGCGCTGGTCGATGTGCTGAGCATGTTCAAGGAATACGGAATCAACATGACGAACATCGGCTCCAGGCCCAATAAGAAGCGGGAGTGGGAGTACTATTTCTTTGTTGATTTGTTAGGTCATAAGGACGACGAAAACGTTAAGAAGGCGCTGGAGATTGTCCGGCAGCACTGCTTGCAGCTTTCCGTATTAGGCAGCTTCCCCAGAAGCACGACAAAGCTGTAGAGCAGCGGGATTCAAAAGTAATAGTCATTACAGGGAGAGCCATAATGGCAAAACCGTTTATTGCTGGCAACTGGAAAATGAATACGGACGCCGCCGGCGCCGCGGCGCTGGCGTCCGGACTGGCCAATGAATTAGCGGGCATTGGCAGTGTGGATGTTGCGGTTTGTCCGCCGTTCGTGTATCTGCAGGCGGTCGCCACGGCGATTGCGGGCTCGCAGATCAAGATGGGCGCCCAGGACATATATTTCGAGGATAAGGGCGCCTTTACCGGCGAGATCAGTTGCGGGATGCTCAAGGATGTCTGCTGCAGTTATGTGATCGTGGGTCATTCGGAGCGGCGTCATGTGCTCGGCGAGACCGACGAGTTGATTAACAGAAAGCTCACCGCGGCGATTACCGGCGGATTGCAGCCGATTCTGTGTGTGGGAGAGCTGCTGGAGCAAAGAGAAGCCGCCCAAACCGACGCGGTAGTAGCCGGGCAGGTTAAGAAAGGACTTGCCGGGGTTACGCCCGAGCAGATGCAGGTGGTGACGGTTGCGTACGAACCGGTGTGGGCGATCGGAACGGGCAAAACCGCGACGTCGCAGCAGGCCCAGGAGGTTCACGCGATGATACGGCGGCTTTTGGCCGAGTTGTACGATGAGTCGATCGCCGGGAAAACACGTATTCAATACGGGGGCTCCGCCAAGCCCGCCAATACGGCCGAGTTAATGGCCAATCCGGATGTGGACGGGCTGCTGGTGGGCGGCGCGAGTCTTAAGGTTGCAGATTTCGCCACGATGATAAAGACCGTGGCATGAAGTTTTGCAGGAAAAACAAAAGTAACATTTGCGGGGTAAAGAAATGATCAATTTGCCGCTGTTAGCGAAAGTGCCATTCATAATGAATATTGTGATGGTGGTGTGGGTGTTTGTTACAATCGCCCTGATTCTTATCATTCTGATCCAAAAGGGCAAGGGCGGCGGTTTAAGCGGCGCCTTCGGCGGTCTGGGGGCAGGCGGTCTCCTGGGCACCAAGACGGGCGATTTCCTGACATGGGTGACGATCGGTTTTGTGGTTGCGTTTCTGAGTCTGGCGGTGCTGATGGTCAAGTTCTACAAGCCGATCCCGCCGGAGGA
>JAGHBX010000333.1 GCA_021160785.1 Planctomycetota bacterium
GTACAGATGAACTGGATTATGAATTGCCGGGCGAGTTGATCGCCCAGGCGCCTGCCGAGTCGCGATGCGGATCAAGGCTTCTGGTCCTGGGTCGCGCCGACGGCGGGGTGCAGGACAGATCCTTTGCCGATATTGCCGAATATATCGATGCGGGGGACTGTCTGGTGGTCAACGACACGAAGGTCTTGCCCGCCCGCTTTTTTGCACGGCGCCTGACAGGCGCACGCCTGGAGGGGCTCTTCCTGGCCGAGCACACAGACGGCCGGTGGGAGGTCATGCTCAAGAACAGTCGAAAGGTAAGATGCGGAGAGGAAATCATACTTTTCGGCCGTGACAGGTCAAAATGGGGCCATGCCGTTGCCCTCCAACGCCTCGACGAGGGGCGATGGCTCCTGGAAATGCCCAGGCAACTCGATGTGGAGACAATTCTGGCTCAGACAGGATTTGCACCGCTGCCGCCGTATATCAAGCGAGGCGAGAATAGCGAACAAGCGGCGGACGATCTTCAACGTTATCAGACCGTTTACGCCCGCCAACCGGGAGCGGTGGCTGCGCCGACGGCGGGGCTGCACTTTACAAGCGAGCTTCTGGCGCAACTGCGGGATAAAGGGGTGCGATCGGCGTATGCCACACTGCATGTCGGGGCCGGAACGTTCAAACCGGTAACAGCCGAGAACCTGGCGGACCATAAGATACATTCCGAGCGGTTCAGCCTCACCGAGGCCGACGCCGACGTCATCAACGATACGATCAGCACAGGTGGGCGGATTGTCGCGGTTGGAACGACTTCCGTGCGGACATTAGAGACGCTTGCAGCGGGCGGACGGGTCAAGGCGGGCAGGGGCCAGACGGATTTGTTTATTCAGCCGGGATACGAATTCCAGGTCGTCGATGCAATGGTAACGAACTTTCACCTGCCCAGGTCGACGCTGCTTGCCCTTGTGGGGGCGTTTGCGGGTCTCGAAAACGTCCTGGCCGCATACCGCCATGCCATTGACCAACGGTATCGGTTCTACTCCTACGGCGACGCCATGTTGATCATATGAATTGCCCGCAGCGAGCCAGAGGGCGACCACATGGGGTGGGCGACCACATGGGGTCGCCCCTACGCAAGGTAGAGTTGGTCGCCGGGCATGATCGCAGGGATCTGGTCGGCTTTTTCGGCGACGTCTTCTCTGTGGAGGGCGAAGCTGGGGGCGATTTCGAGGATACAGTCCGGTGTGCCGTCCGGTGTGCGGGGGACTTTGACTCCTGCGGCTTCGAGCCAGTCGGCGGCTCGGGCGATCATCATGCGGCGCGTGACTTCAGGACTGTCGTCGCCGGTTGCGTTTTTGACCGGGGCGAATTCTTCGCTGCGGACCGTCTGCAGGATGATGGATTTTTCGGCTAAAGGCAATGCGTCGAAGACAAAGGTTTCAAGCTTAATGCCGTTTGGCTCGGTGGGAACGACGCGATTGCCCTGGGCGTCGATATGCGGGACTTTCTTGACTGCGCGGTGGATGGGCAGAGCGAAACCGTGAGCGTTTAGTTTTTCGATGAATGCGGTGCTTATAACGTGTATCGCGATGGAGCCAAGCTCGAATACCAGCGAGCCGTCGGGGTTTCGCCTGTGTGCCTGCTCGTCGGGCAGATCGCTGTATTCGATAACGGCGACCTTGCCGTCGACAAGACAGAAATTGCCGACTTTTTCCATTGGATGGGCTTTGACGAGAGCCTTGGAGGACATTTCGGCGCCGTCGAGGGCATGGAGACCGATGAAGAGCGGGTCGAAAATGTTTATGAGCGGATTATCGACCTGCCAGTAGCTGATTTGCTCAATGCCTCGCGTCTTCATGTCGGCAAGTGCGCCGCTTTTGTAAAGCGCCCTGAGGCTTCCGCCGTGCCCGTCCGGGCTGGAGGCTATTGTACACTTGTCGGCGAGGAGAATCTTGCCGTCGGTGGCGAAATTGGGGTTGGCGCCCTGCTGGAACAGCGAAACGTCCGATTTTCCCAGTCCGAAGTAATCATTCGACTCGAAGATATCGACAGTCGCGGCATGGTTGAGCGGGCTGGTCATAATGTACCATGGAATGGGCGTGTCATACTTTTTTCGAGCGGCGAGTATTGTTTCTGCGAATATCCCAAAGAGCGTTTTGTTACTTACAGGGCCGATGGGAAAATCGCCCTTGGGACCGTCAAAGCCGAGCCGCGTTCCCTGACCGCCTGCGACAACAAAGGCGGCGACTTTTCCGGCGGAAATCAAATCGACGCCCATAAGCCTCGCCTGATCGTATTTGTTGCTCTGCTGAGCCGATGCCGATGCCGGCGGATGGGAAGGCGCAGGCTCAAAATGGTCCGGTATCCCAACGTTGCCGTTTGTTTTCACATAGTTTTCTATCCAGTAGGGAATAACCGAGAAGTCAAGCGCGTTGATCTCGTCCAGGAGTTGCTGTTTCTGCAGGCTGGTGAGTTGATCATAGAATGCCAGCAGATGCCCTTGACCGTGAAACCGCAACAACTCAACCGTTTTTTTGTATTCTTCCATGTGTTCCATAAAACAATTTTACTATCGGTCAATAAGGTGCACTGAGTAACATGATTTGCGGAGATTCTATCAAAAAGCCGGATGGTTTGGCAAGCTTTTTCGGTGCGAAAGACTTAAGTGGTAGAGTTCTGTTGCCGAATACAATAGAATATCGAGTATTATGGCGACGTATCTCGACAGCCCGGTCGGGTGTTATTATTGCATTATGGAACATTAGTAGCTATAATTCAGCCATATTTTCTGTGGACGGTCCTTGCCGCCGTCAAGCCTTCGTACGGAGTCGGCATTGACCCGGATCCGGCATCAGTTGAACTTGCCAGAAAAAGGTTCCCACATCTCCACTTTAGCACCGGAGACCCTCATGAGTTGGAACTCGACGAGCATTTTGATTATATTCTGATCTGCAATTCGCTTGGCGACTGGCATGACATCCAGCAGGTATTCGAGCGTATTCGCCCGCTTACAAAAAGAAGCACACGAATCGTCATCACATATTATAACTATCTGTGGGAAGGTGTGCTGCGGCTGGCTTCCTTTCTGCGGTTTCGCCGGCCGCGTTCGTATGAGAACTGGTTGCCTCCCGAGGAAATCGCAAATCTCCTGAATCTGACCGGTCAAACAAAACCTTAAAATAGTCGAAGTACCCGTAACATACCGCGCCAGGGCATACGGAACCACGAATATCAGCCGTTTTCGACACGGCTGGCTACTGCTCAGGATGAGTTGGATAGCGTTCAAGAAAATCAAATGGCTTGTAAAAGGATGACAGACCTGACATGAAGCTATTGGAACTGCTTAGACTTCCTGAAACCAGAAACATTGAAGATATCGACGATCCTTCGACGACAGCGCTTCATGGCGAGATAATCCGGAGAAAACCGTTTCTTCGAAAACTGTACAGGGACTTCTACGGGGAGTTCCAGAAGGCGATACCCGAATACGCAAATAAAGTTATTGTTGAAATTGGCAGCGGCGGGGGATTCCTCAAAGAAGTTATTCCAAATGCGACAACCTCCGACGTTTTCGATCTGCCGGACATCGATATGGTTTTTTCCGCCCTTGAGATGCCATTTGAAGATTCAAGCATCGATGCAATAGTAA
>JAGHBX010000196.1 GCA_021160785.1 Planctomycetota bacterium
AATCCGGGAACGTAAGAGCGGCAGGCATAAAGCCGGCGGCATATGGTTATTCAAATAGGGGCTCCGGACCGGCGACGGGGAGGATTATCAGCGAGGGGAATCTGTTGCCGACGTAGACCTTGTTGTGTGCGATTACTGGAGCCTCGTTGGCGAGCCAGGGAGCGCCGGTGTTTGGGTTTACGTCGAAGCGCGGGTAGTTGCTGGACGAGACGGCGACGCGGATTCGGTGGTTTGTGTTGAAGACATAGCTTGTGGACCACAGGTCGATATCGATGGGGTACACTTGGCCGGGCTTCATGAATTTCTGCTGCGCCTTTGTCTCGCGGTAACGCATCCGGAGTATGCCGTCGGCGATGAGCATTGATCGGCCGTCGGGGTAGACGTCGGTTAGTTTGACGGTAAAGTCGGTGTCTTTGGCGGATGAGGAGACATGCAGACGAGCCGTCAGCCGGCCGGTTACTTCAAGCGGGCGGTCCAGCGGCACGGTAGTGAAGATCAGCACATCGGGGCGGTTTTCGACGGGACGCTGATCGTAAGGGCCCCGCTGCTTCAGCATATAGTTGTTGCCGCCGAGCGTGGGGACGGGGTTGGTCGGGGCAAATGTAAAGGCAAGCGATTCGTTTGGCGATTGCGGAATATCGGTAGACAGCTTTGAGCCGGCGTGCAGGTAAAACGGCGTTGGCGTGGTTTCACAGGGCGGCCAATCGTCGGCGGTTCGCCATCTGTTCCAGTAACCGGAGTCGGCGGCGGTATCGCCCATTGTCCAGTAGATGACGTGGGGCTGATCGGCGACTTCGTTGGCTTTGCCTTTTAGCCAGTAGTCCATCCATGGCCCGGCATACGTAGCGGCGGGTGGATGGAGGCAGGATTCGGGGAAGGTCAGCTCGCCGATTTTGTTTGTCATGCCGTGGATCCAGGGACCCATGATGAGGTACTGATTGCCGCGTGCTCCTTCTGCACCGTGGTGGTGGATGTTGCAGAATGCATCAAGAGCGCCCTGACAAAAGCAGTCGTACCAGCCGGAAAGGTGCAGTATGGGCGTGCGGACACGTTTGTAAGCGGCGGGTTCGTTGAGGTTGACCCGCCTCCAGAAGTCGCCGTAGTCGCGGTTGTCCTTGAAAAGCTGTTTGTGGTATTGCTCGTCGTACCCGGAAGCCTTGAGCCATTCGAAGAGCGATTGTCGGTGTGCGCCTCCCTGGAAGACCATGTCGTAGACGTTGCCCCCGGCCAGGCCGATCCACTGGCATGTGAGATGTTCGGGGGCGGCGCCGGCAAGCATGTACTGTGTGATGCCCGGGCCGGAGACGCCCATGGTTGCGATTTTGCCGTTGCAGAAGGGCTGCCGGGCGATCCATTCGACAGTGTCATACCCGTCCCGAACGGCGCCCCATGAGTCGTTCTGAAAACAGATATCCTGCCCTTCGCTGCCGCCTCGGCCTCGCTGAGTCTGGATGACGATCGCGTAGCCGGCATCGAACATGCCCTGGTTTTCAAACGGTGTGGGAGCATACGTCGTTCGGATGAGAATGATGGGAAATGCGTCGGTATCGTTCGGCAGGAAAACCTCCGTATGCAATCTCGTGCCGTCGCGCATGGGCGCCATGACGACCTTCTTGCGGGACATGATATCGACGCGCTTCTTTTCGATGTGTACGCGGGCATCTTCTGTAATCCGGATGACCTTGTCATAGACGGTCGGATCGAAATCCGGTCCTGCCGGGATTACGTCGAAAGCGATGTCGTTCGCCAGACAGCGGCCAATCTCTTTGATGGCGGGCTTGAGCACTTCTTTGTAGCTAAGACCCAGATCGTTCTTTCGGTCGGTGGCGTAGAGGTGCGTGCCCCACATGTGGAGTTGCCAGATACCCGGCAGCGTGTAGCCGTATGGCAGGACGACAGCGGTCCTGGCTTTGGCGATGAGTTGTTTTAGCGGCGGGCGGGGATTCTCTTTTTCATATTCTCTTATCGCTTTGGCAAGGGCAAGCTGTTCGGTCCAGGGTACGTGGTGGTCGTGGTCGGATGTCCAGAACCAGATGAAGGAGGCGCCCATATCGCAGGCAAGTTTCATCGAGGGCAGCCTGAGTTCGGGCTGGGCCTGGCCGTAAATGCTCATGCCCCAGCGTGAGTCGAAGATACGGGCCGAGCCTGTCATCTGGCTGTAGAACCACAGGAAAAGATTTCGTGGTGTAACGGGAATGTCGGCGTCGTAGTCTTCGTTTAGCCTCTGGAGCATGCAAAGTTGTTCGGTATCGTAAGCGGAGTCGATCTTCCAGCGGCATTCCTGGACGAAGCCGTAAGGGTTGGCGGCGAGCTGGTAGTAGCTTGTGCCGACGTAGGTTTCCCAGATGGGAACGGGCTCGATGAGTTTCATATCGCCGAGATCGATGCCGGCTTTGATAAGGCCGAAGCGATAGTAATCTTTGTTCTGCCTGGCGCCGATGTAATCGCCGATCATCTTCACGGCGACGGAAGTATGTGCGTTCTCCGGATACTTGCCCGCAAGGCGGCAGGCGGGCTCGTCGATGAACATGCTATGGCCCAGGAAGTTGGAGCGATAAAGTTCCTCCGGGAAAGATTCGCCTTTGCCGCGGGTGTCGTAGAAAACGCCGCGACGCCGAATCCACTCGACCTGATCGCCGGCGGCGGTAAAGTAGTTGATGCCGGCGGCGATCATTTTGTCATAATCGGCCTCGGTGAACGGGACATAGTTGTAATTGTCTTTTCTGCTCTTGCGCCCCCTGCCATCGTCGCGGAAGTTGCGCCCGGTACCGATTATAAGTTCGTCGTTCAGCACGAGGCGTGTAATATCCTTCGGAGGTTCGATTCGTGCGGGGGCGAGTATCTTCTGTCGAATCAGGGGATGGCCGAGGAATTTGCCTTTGGCAAAAAGAACGCTCCTTTCTCCTCTGCTCCCCCGCGGCAGAAGCTCACCGGCGAAATCCCAAATCGGCAGCAACGCCCCGCCGCTTCTCTTTTGGACATATTCAACGGGCGTCTCGTCGCCGGCCCGCAGGATATAGCGAACGAATTCAGTGCTTTTGGCGGGATCAGGATCGAACGGATTGCCGTCGCAAAGCAGCCATATACAAAATGATTCACCGTTGATCTTATTACACTTGAACCGATACCATTGCAAGCCGGCGTCGGCGGCATCGACAGCAATCTCCACAGTCCGGACCTGCTTTTGATGGGCATTTTCAGGCAACTCCGCTTTGTAAAGCGCATGCCCGGTGAGTTGAGATGCTGCCGACACCGACGTCAGGGCAACTATCATTACAAGAATTTTACCCGGCAGTATTTTCATCACATTCCTGGCCTTATCAAACGGGGAAGCTCAGCTTATCTTTGGGGTCGGTCCCTTCTTTTTCCTCTTCTTTGTCGCTGTGTCCGTCGTTGTCGTCGTCGGTATCGGCGTTGTCTCCGATGCCGTCGCCGTCGGTGTCGGCCCACTCTTTGCCGTCGAAGGGGAAGGCGTCGAAG
>JAGHBX010000185.1 GCA_021160785.1 Planctomycetota bacterium
CGCCAGGCACACTAATGCCGCCGCCAACATCAGGACAATTCCCACGACCGCAATCACGCGGGCGGGTCTCTTCGGCCTCAAGGCCTCGTCGCTCACAAACCGCGTTACACAGTAGTAATTCAACCCGTAGTAAAGCGGCGCAACGCAAAAGCTGATGAACGCAACGTACATGACCAGCCTGACCGGTTTTCCGACGGTTACTATCAGAACAAACGCAAGAGTCGCCGTGAATAAAACAAATATCCAATACAGCCACGACCGCCATTTAGCCCGCATTTCGGGAAATACCGTCGAAACCGTTTCCGCAAACGACCGCGAGAAACCGTCCATGACCGTGTATGAGGTCGAATACATGGCAAAGAAGGCCGTCACCATGAACACCGGGTACATCCACGGCCCGATGTTGTTGGCGTAAATGTCGGCTAAGGATTTGGAAAAACCCACACCCTCGATCTTGCTTGTCGTTCCATAAAGAAACAGCCCCGCCAGAAGCAGAAACACCGACGCAACGACAAATGACAAAACGTAGCCCACTCGCATGTCAGTCAGTGCAAACTTGAGAATCTCCCTTCTGCGCCCTGGCGTCGGCGCCGAAGCCAATTCGGGATGTTTTTCCAGCGTCCACAGCGAATGCCAGATCGACACGTCGATCCCCGTGGGCATCCAGGCTAAGATCGCCGCGACAAGGGCTATCGAGCCGACCGGCACGGACGGGACAACGAAATTGACAAACACTTTCGGCGGAGGAAACACGGGCACAAACACGGTGATCGTCGCGGCAAACAGAACTATCATCATGATCTTGTTGAGAAAATCCAGCCAACGGTATCCGCCAAACAGCAAAAACGCCAGCACGGTCAGTATCACCACGGCCGCGTAGAACTCAAAAGACATCCTGCCTACAAACGTATGCAGCACGGCGGCGGCGATCCCGACGACGCCCGCCAGCACGGCGATGCCCTGGGCAATCGTTCCGAACAGGAAAATCCATAACGCCCAGCCCTTCGGTCCGGGCAGCCTCATGTACCCGGCGATGAGCGATTGACCCGTCGCCGCGGCATACCGCGGGCCGAACTCGAACGCATGATACTTGAAAAGGTGGGTGAGCAGCACCAGCCAAAGCAGCTTGTACTCGAACAACGCCCCGGCTTTCGGAGCAAAAACAAGATGGCTCGCCCCGATAGACGTCGCCGCCAGAAGCAGCCCCGGCCCTAACCTGTTGAAAAACCCGCCAATCCCTTTTGCGCCCGTCGAAGCCATAACCTTACGCCATCCAAAAATTCACAAAACTCTACCGACAGCATAATACCCGCACAAAAGGAATATCTCAAGCCCGTAAACAGCACTAATCCGGCCCAACAAATGCACACCCTCTCACCTGCCGAAACAGGTGGAGTTGATTATCTCAGTGCCTCGTCGAGGATGGGTGGCGTGTTTGCGTGTGATTGTTCGAAAGTCAGTATCGGTCGGAAGTTGGGGTGGTCTTTGTATTGGAGGTTCTTTCGGCCGTAATACGAACCGTAGTACTGGCCGTTCGAGTCGATCCATGTGGTTACGCGGATTCGTTCTTCGGGCGTCAGCTTGACGTCGTAATGCTCCGGGGCGATGTATTTTGCCAGTTGGCTTGCATACGTGCCGAGACTATAGGGCGGCAGGTAGTGATTGTTTCCGGCCTTGGGGTGGTTCTCGCCGATGATTGAGATAAACTTTCGTTTTATGATGTTCTCATACGACCGGTTGAAAAGCTTAGTCAGTTCGCCGGTCAGATCGAGATCGCCTTCGGTTTTGTCGCCGCCGTGGCAGCGAACACAGTGGGCGTCCCAGACGGGCTGAACATCGACTTCGTAAGCCAGGGGGCGCGAGCCGCGTTTTTCGCCGGGCTGCGGTCCCGGGGTATCGGGCGATCGCTTAAGTGCCGAGACAATCGGCTTTGCAACTGCGGCGCTAGAGGCATCCTGGGCCTGTTCGTGGCAACCGATACACGAACGCACCTCGCCCGGCCGGAAGTTTACGAATGTGCGTTCACGCTGCACTTCGACATAATCCTTATCGAGCGCCTGGAAGAAGATATTCTTGTCGGCCTGGACCAGAAAATGCGCTGAGCCATCCTCTTCGACAGGTACGATGCCATGCTGAATCTTCAGGCCGAGGTGTGTGTTGCAGGTGATGACGGAGTGCTGCTGATCGTAAACGTCGCCGCCCCAGAACCGTCGCGACGCCCAGGGGCGCGAAACGTGTTCGTTGACCCGGATGTATTTGATCGTGCCGCGAGGGACGTTGTCCATGCCGCGATAGATGTCCGTTACGACGACACGGGCGAGCCCTTTGTCGGCGAGTTCTTTGTCGAAGCCGCCCGTCACAACCGGCGGTTTCGGGCGTTTACGGACGGGTATCGGCATCCAGTACGAATACTCGGTATCTTTGGCCAACAGGTCCCTGTTGCCCTTGCCGTCGATGAGGTACAGGCCGTATGCGTTGACGACATTCCACTTGTCCCGCGGGTTGAAGGCGACGAGAAACTGCGAAGCCGACAGCGGATACGGGTCCATATAGAGCGGTCCGCGATCGGTGTTGCCGCGCCCGTCGCGTCCGCGCTGCATCTCGGGAGGGATCGGCTTTGTCGCGCCGCCGGGCACGTTGTCCCAGCCCCACTGGTGCTGCGTATCCACCTCGGAGGTGATATACGTAACGCAGTCGCCCGTGCGGCGGTCCAGGCGGGTATCGACCAGCATCAGCGTTCCCACGCCAAGCGGCATGTGCGGCGCGCCGATGGAGACGAAAAGCGTATTGGAGCCGGGGACGGCGCGTCCCACGTTGAATACCGACGGAAACGCAATACTCATGCCGTATACTTCTTCCGAACCCGTCCCATCCGGTCGAACGGCCCAGAGACCCTTGTTGGTAACCGAGCCGTTGTCGACGTATTCCCATCGCGTGTAGAGGATGCGCCCGTCGTTCATTACCGTCGGGGCCGATTCACTTACGGAGTTGTTGGAAAGCTTTTCCATGTTCTTGCCGTCGGCGTCCATGCGGTAGAGGACCGAAGTGGTGAGCTTGTCCGGCCCGTCGCAGAGAATTCCGTATTCGCAGCGGGTCGATACGAAACATATCCCGCCGTCGGGCAAATAGCACGGATGCATGTCGTCGGTGTGATGACTGTACCCGGTACTTTTCATCCAGTCCTTCAGGTGATACTTTTCGATGCGGGCGGCTTCATCGGCGGGCGCAAATGTCAACTGGCGAAGTCCCTTGCCGTCGATTCCGACCTCCCATATGCGAAAGCCGACGCCGAGTTTTTCTTTCCAGCCAAATACTACTTTCCTGCCGTCAAAGGACAGGGCGCACCGCCCGAAAATGCCGTGGGAGAGTTTGGACGCAATTTCGCGGATCGTCCCGTCAGCCAGCGACAATACACCCAGGTTGCCGCCGAAGTTGCGGCATCCATCGATGAACTCGGTGTAGTAGTGCGACGATTGCATCGTGTAGCGGCGGACAAAGAGAATCTCTTCGACGCCGGGCAATAACCGTCGCAGTTTGGCGCGGGTGGCGGCGGTATCTTCGCTGATGTTGAGCGGTGCAAGCGGGCTGGGCCGTTCTTTGCTTTTGCCGAACAAATCGGCAAAGGTCGCCTTGTCGAGCCCCTTTTTGCGGTCCGAGATGACCAGCCCTGCTAAATGCGGCGAATTCCCACGCGCGTTGATCCTGAGTGAGTTTTTGCCTTCGCTCAACTCAAACGGGCCGTACGTATCCCACTGCAGGTCCCTGGCGAAAAAGCCGCCGGTATTGCGGGACAGAAAGGCGCCCTTCTGCCGGGCGTCGTTGATGAACAGATCGACGGGGCGCTCCTCTCCCGAGGCGTACCTAAAATGGACGTAATATTCGCCGGCCGCCTTGACGTTGAAATCCCATTGCTGCATGCCGTTTTCGCCGTGGCAAACCACCAGCCCGTCCCATTGCCCTTCGACAGGGACCACGCTGCCGCTCTTAGCCGCATGCTTGCGAGCCGGAATCCGGATCACTGTCTCAGCACGGCAGACGGATACGGACGCCATGAACACAAAAACCAACACAATTAAGGCCAAACCACTTCTCGCCGGATTCTTCTTCATTTCCTGCATCCCCTTGACACCGCACTTATCATAATCATTTTCACATCCCTGAGGCTATCCGCTCGCTCAATGTCCTGACTCATTATACAACATCGGGCCGTAATTGGCAACATTGAGGATTACCCCTTGAGTTTTCGAGCTAAGCTTGATAGTCTATTAGAAAAGAGGCCGGTCCCGATGCATCGGGAGAAATCAAAATGCGAACATATAAGACTAAAGAGCCCATGCGAAATAGATTACTAATACACTGTGTGTTTATGTTTGTTTTTCTGCTGTTAACCCCGCCGGCTATCGCAAATGACAAAACGAGAACTTTGCAAAAAGCAGTTGAGGTTCCAATGAGTGTTTCGGCGAAACCATTAGTCGGAGTGTATTACTATCCCTGGTATAGCGGCGGCGGGCGATATTCATGGAGAAAGGCCATGCGGCTGCACCTTGAGAATCCACAGAAACCTAAAAGCGGATTATATGATTCTCGTGATCCAAAGGTCATCGCCGACCATATCGAACAAAGTGTTCGAGGCGGTATTTCATTCTGGGCAGTCAGTTGGTGGGGGCCAAGAGATCATAAGGATCGCACCTTCAGTGATAATATCTTAAAACACCCAGACTCGTCAAAATTGAAATATGCCATCCTTTACGAAAGCACCGGGAGAATGAGAAGCTTTAAGAATCCCGATTACAGCAAATGGATGAGTGATCTGGGATACCTTAAGGAAAATTATTTCGACGACCCTCGTTACTTAAGGATCAATGGCAGGCCCGTTATTTTCGTTTACTTATCAAGAGAATATTTCCGCAATAAGGGGCAAAATGCTCTTAAGCGGATGCGTGAGAAATTTCCCGAGATATACCTTGTTGGCGATGACGTGTTCTTTGGCAAAGGCCTTGAAAATGATTATAAATCCGAATGGGCCAAAAATTTCGATGCAGTAACCGCCTACGATGTTTACGGCCAGTCCGTCGGTATATTGGGCGGCACACATAAAGCGGTCGAATTCCTTGCAAAGAATTACCGGCAAGCCAAAAAAGCCGCCAATAGCGTTGGGACGGCATTTATGCCTGCAATCGCGCCAGGTTATAATGATACGGCTGTGCGAAAGGGGCATCCCGGCAGGGCTCGCTATTTTACCGATGTTGATAACTCAAAAGAAGGCGATATTTTTCGCGAAATGATCCGCCAGGCGGCACTGCCCAATATCGACCCGTCGTGTGATAACATCATAATGATAACCAGTTTTAACGAATGGTATGAGGACAGCCAGATCGAGGCGACCGCCGGAACATCCCCGGCAAGCAGCACCGACGATTCCAACAGTGGCAGTTACTATACAGGCGGCCAGAGATACGTTGACTATGAGTACCTCTATCTTGATATTTTGAAAGAAGAGATATCAAAAAGCAAACGATAGGGTGATCCCATCGTCTGCATGAACTGCTGATCCGGCGACCAGCCGCCGTGACTATCGAAGCCTTCAGCTTCCACCAGAAGCGATTCTCCCAAGACGGCCGACGAATTTGTTTTCATGTTTGTATTCCGCATCTTCACTTTGTTGTCATGCAGACGACCGAACCGTCGGACATGGACATGAATATCCGATTTGGTCCGGCGATCATGCCGTCGAAGACGGGTGTTGTCTTCAGATCATACTCAGCCGTTCGCTTTCCGGACGCGGAGTCATAAACCCACAGCATTGCCGCGCTGCGGTTTTCGAATGTCGCCAGCGGATCCTCATGGTCGACCTTGTCCGGCGGGCCGGCGACGAATAGCCGCTTATTGGCAAGTGTCATTGCACGAATCCTCACAGGTACCCATTGATGCCACACCGGAGCTTTGCGTCTTGTGAACCCAATCCCTTTATCCCGGCCCCAGTCCTTATCGTCGAGAACAGGCTCATTGTCGTTGTCGTCGGCAAAGAGCAGATAGCCATATTTGCCGGGTATGAACTGTGGGCTATTAACAGTTCTTTCCGGATAGCATTGCACGCCGTATGTCCTCTTTGGACCGATCACCAGAAGTTGCCCTGACTTGGCCGCGACGTTTGCGTGGTTGAATCCGGGCCATGTCTCGCTATACATCCAGAAGATTCGATGCCAGTATGTATCGTCGAGAAAACCGCCCGTGGTAATTAGATGTCTGCCGGGCTTTCTTGCACCCATGTGCCCAACCAGCTTCTTTTTCCGGCCCTTGTTCGGGTAGCCCGGGTAGCTGCCGAACTCCTTTTCGCCGAAAAAGTAATAGGTCGGGTTCTTCTCGAAGTCGAAGGGACCGACCAAATTAGAAGAATCAGGATCCGGACCCGGCCGGTATGGGGTCTCGACGATCTTCAGTGATGGCGAGAGTTCGATCTGGCCCATGTAGAGGGATCCGCCTTCACTAACGAGCAGGTCGCTGCGAGTACCCTCTATATGGAACGCCGGCAGAAATGGTTTACCATCCGCATCGGTTCGAGTTCTATTCCACGTATCAATACGACCGCTGTGGAGCACCTTTCCGCTCGTCGGGTCGAGTGCATAAAGGAAGATGCCGCCATCGAGGAAACTCGAACGCCCGGCAGAGAAGTAGACCTTGCCGTCAAGAACCAGCGGACTGCCGTGGACCTTCCAGGGCGACTCGACACGATTGTCGACCACAATCATGCGCGGCGTGGGGGCGGCATGGAATCGCCAGACAAGCCGGCCGTCTCCGGCGCGCAGACAATAGATCCAGCCGTCAGCGGAACCAAACAGAACCAGGTCTCCCAGAATAGACGGTGCCGAATCGATCTGTCCGCCGACCCTGTAATGCCACTTCTCCTTGCCACCAGCGCTATCCAGGGCATAGAGTGTATCATGATCTTTTGCTGAGACGAAGACCGTATTGCCCGCCATGACCGGCGGCGTCAGCCGCCCACCAATATCTATCCGCCAGCTTGCCCTGAGCTTACCTGAAACCGTGGCGTCAGTTGCGCCGAACCGGCTGGCGTTTCGGCGATACATCGGCCAATCAGCGGGAGCGGGTTGGCGGGCCTTGGCCTTGCCATAGGCCGGTCCCTTGTGCAGTCGTCCATCGAGTTTCTCCGCCGCTTCAACAATACCAGCCATCTCCTCGCTCGACGCGGACGCATACGCATTGAAACCATTCATCAGCGATCCGGGATAACAGAGGCACTGATGTTGCGGTACGTAAAGGAGGCCATTACACGGCATGACGCCGAACCGGCACGGCCCGCGCGTCCAGTCATTCTGGTAATGTTCCGACTCATTCTTGAGATGGAGAAACTCCACGCCGCGATGCTGGGCAAGAATATACTTCGATGTCGCCTTGGCGCGATAGCAACGCGGGTGATGGCCTTTGCTGTATACGGTGTCAGTCTCTATCTGTCCGACCAGCTTGCCGGTTTTCAGGTCATAGCCTTCGATCCTCATCCCGTTGGCGCGCCAAACTGCGCCATCAATAACGAACATATCGGGATCATTCAACGCACCACGACTGGGGAGATTCTTGGCCCACTCGGTTTCTCCCGTCTGCTTGTTCAGGACCAGCAAGCCAAAGGTTCCGCTAATTGCCACACGCTCACCAGCGATAACGATCGCAGGCCCAAAGGTATATCTGTAGCCTCTCAGCTTCGAGAAATCCTTCTCCCAGAGCTCATGACCATCATCAGATCGCAGACAAATGATCTGCCTGCGATTGTGATAGACCAGATGTTTGCCGGAGACAGCCATGGACATCGGGTTATACTGTTTCTCTTCGTGCTTCCACAGGACTTTACCTGTTTCAGGATCGGCCGCAACGACGCCGGAAAAAGCGCCACTGCGAACACGCAGATACAATGTGCCGGCGGCGAAAAGAATCTCGTCGGTCCCATCTGTACCTTTGATAGTTCTAAGGACCTTTCCGGAACTCGCATTCAGAACGGCTGCCGGTCCACGGTATCCATTTGTAGTAAAGAGATGATCACCGTCCGCCACCAGTGTCCGCTGAACGGTGGCCGAGGTGCTTCGCAGTGTTATTGTTTTGGTGTGTTCGGAGTCCCAATCCTTCAAAGGACGTTTCCACAACAAGACACCGCTAAAAGCGTCACGCGCGAACAGGCTCCATTTTTCCGGGATATTGGCGTGGCCTTTCAGTGCCGGGTACGAGGTCCCCGGGACCCAGCTCTTCGGCGCGTCGGCGCTCGGCTTGTATCGGATAATACCGGGCACGCTTTCGTCAAAGATATAGAAATTCCTGCCGGCGGCGGAGACCATAACAGCAAAGCTCGATATCTGTTCGTGGCTGCGCGACCAGAGAGAGGGCGCCTTCCATCTGAGCCGACGCGGCGGTCCGACAACGGTGTCCTTTGCCACCGGGTTGTTGTCCGGGCCGTGCATATAATGCGACCACTCATCAATGTCATCAGGCCAGTCCTTTACGTCCCGTTTCCACCCACCGGCTGTTCGTGTCATCACAACGCCGCCGGGAGAAAGCACTCGCATGATCTCGGCGATGGCGACTTGCGAATCACTGTCGGCTACTACAAGTTGCACCAGGTTGTCCGCATAGGGAAGAGTCTTTCCGTCAAACAGCGCTATAGTGACATCGCCGGACTTAGCCAGCGATTCACGCGCCGCCATGACGGCATCGGAGTCTGTTGCGAGTACCTGCACAATATAGCTGTCGGATGCGTGCAATGCGGCAGTGAACTTGCCATCTCCGCAACCGATATGAACAACCAACCCGCCTTTGACTCCACTGTCTTCAAGAACGCCGCTTGCCGCGATCATGCCATCGAAGATGGGTGTTGCCTTCAGATCATACTCCGCGCTTCCGCTCTTAACAAATGCCATACTCGGTATGCCGTGATGAGGACCGCTTGCGCCGCTATGCCCGGGAACGGCCACTTCGCCTTTCTTGAACGATCTCTTGTACACGGCATCAGTCTCCGCACGCGACCACTTCAGTTTCAGGTCAGTCTTGTTCCAGTCTTTCGACGGCCGGTATCCACCCCGGTCATGAACGGCTATATACACTTCCGAATCTTCACTGATCATGAATTTGAAACCTGGAGCAGGCTCCTTCGTGCTGCCGCGCGAGATCGTCACGGTGCTCAGCCCTTTCAGCTCATCCGGCAATTCAATGATGTCAAATTTCTTGTCGTCATCACTGCATCTTCTGGATTGTCCGCCGACGCCGATCTTAACATCAGTCCGCGGTTCGGGCTCGTGAACCTCGCCGATGATTTCCTTGAGTTCATCGATATGGTTCTGGTAAACACCACGCGGAGTGGTCCGGTGCTGGATGCAGAGACCTGCGGCATAGCCGGTGGCAATCCCCATCTGCCCGCAGGTTACCATCACGCGGGGCCCGCCAAGTCCGACATGACTGCAGCTAAAGCAGCGGCCTGCCATCATGAGATTATCGACATTCTTTGAATACAGGCATCTGAAAGGGACGTAATAACTGGGAACCCTTCTATATAACGCCCATGAACGGAAGTCATCAGGCAAACCCTCGCGACACTTTTGGAAGTGCAAATCGATCATTCGTTTTTCCTGAACAACGGCGTCATCAAAGCGGGCGCCGCTGACTATATCCTTCATCGTGTAGATATAATCTCCCATCAAACGCCGCGACTCTCGTTTGCCAGCAATATAACCGACCCATTCCAACTCTCGACGGGCGTACTTCTCCTGCTGCTTGGCCTTGGAAAAAGCGCTATAGATTGCCCGCAAGAGATGGTCACGGATATGTTCCGCATCATCAACCTGATGGACATCATTGGCTGAATATTCCCAATGCCAAGCACCCCTAACTTCTACGCTGTATTCGGAAATATCTATAGCCCATGGCACCTCTGGAAAACTCACTTTCTCTTTTGCATCATGACTGCCCCAAATCAAAGAGGAGCCCATGACATGATTATCCGGCTCTTTCGGAGACCACAGCTCCAGAGGATCGCTGGTTAGGTTTCCTACCCGAGGATACGAAATCTTCTTATCCCACTTCTCACCAAACTCGGTATAGCTTTCGCGCCCATATCGATACTCGGCGCCGGCCCAATAGCCGATCCAGCCGTCACCCGTGCAGTCGATAAAGAGCCCCGAACGCAAACGCAGCGCCTTACCGGTAACGGTAGAGACCGCATCGACACTGACGATCTTACCATCGGCCATCTCCACATCATAAGCTCGATACGGCTTAAACATCTTGACCCCGTCGGCCGCCTCCATCGCATGGTCGCGCCTTGCCTGGTTCAGGGTCGTGTTCTTTGTCGAATGGAGTTTCTCCAGGATTCTTTTGCCACTGCCGTATTCCCCACCCGGAGTGACTCTGACCTCAGCGCTTCCATTTCCGCCAAGAAGCTCCCGGTCATGAACCAGTGCGACGCGCAGCCCTCGCTCCTCGGCCGCAAGAGCCGCAGCGCATCCCGCGATTCCGCCGCCCACGATGATCACATCAAACCTTCCGCCATCAGGCGGGGTGTCGGGCAAGCCCCGGAGCTTGTTGCGCCATTTCCGGTTGACTGATGGTTTGTCGGAATCAAAGTTCACAGGTTCTTCCACGGGATCATTACTGAAGAAGATCGCATCGCATCTACCCTCAAAACCCGTAAGGTCATGGAGCCTAATCTGGAGGCTCTTTTTCTTGACGTCAACCATCCCGCCATCCTGCCACTGCCAGCCGGCGAGAGTGCCGAATTCCTTTTCCACTGTTACGCCATCGAGGATGACTTGGAAACGGCCGGGCGACTTCCAATTGCCGGGCACCCAATCCATGGTACGCACCCACATTCTGTATTTGCCGGTTGACTTGAAATCAACCGTCGTGACCGCATCGGCAACAGGCTTTCCCAGGCCGTGGGCCAACAGATAGGGAGAACCCATCGTCTGCATGAACTGCTGATCCAGCGACCAGCCGCCGTGACTATCGAAGCCTTCAGCTTCCACCAGAAGCGACTCTCCCAAGGCCACCGACGAAAAGATTGCCATAATAGATATTAATACCAGCAGTACCTTCTCATAACTCACAACTTTATTTCCTTTAATTTGTAACCGTTCACGGCTATTTCGACTGTATTGAGTAACACGCTCAATGCCAAATACCCATTGTTATTATGTCAACTGACATTTCCCATTTAGCCGTCTAAAAAACAGAAACAACAAAATTAACCGTTGACAAATCCGGCTTCATAGGAGAGGTCAGACCCCTTTTCTCGGTCTTTCTGATTCTCTGCTGCGGTGATTCGGGCGTTGGCCCAGTTGCCCGGTATTTTGTCGCCTTCGAAGACTAACATGAGGC
>JAGHBX010000002.1 GCA_021160785.1 Planctomycetota bacterium
AGGCCTCCATGTCCGTTCGGACCTCATCCAGCCCGATATAACGGTTCCTGTCCAATTCCGCCCCGGCGACAGTCGCCGACAGCGATACGAGGACAAGGACCGATAATATTATGGCTGCGGTGCAGTTTTTGTCATGTTGAGGTTTTGCAAGCATACGATTTTCCTGTTTTCGTGCCCTATGTATGCGGATTGCTCCGTGCCTGTGCGGTTTTTGCCGATCATAATATCTAAATTTTAGGTTTAACATAGAACTATTGCAAGGTAAAAGCTTTACACACACGTGGAATATGTAGTATATTCTGATTAAATCGGACATTGCCCGACGCTTGTGTACTTCGGAATGTGAAAAAGCTTAACATTGATGACTTTTTTGAGAGATATGTAAATGGATGCTGAACATCGTCATGAACTAAAGACTAACGAACTGGCCGACTGGATTGGGCATTTCCCTGATTTTTGCCGCGAAAACGCCAAAACGATCATTGGGGTGAGTCTTATAATAGCCGCGGCTGTTGTCTTCTTTTACAGTCGGGGGGTGCGTGCAAAATCGCAGTTCGATCAGGAGGCCCAGGCCATTGCGCTGATTAATAGGCTCGATTACAACAAGATCGTGACGATACGGGCCCAACGAGAGGGCAAGGCTGCCGCCGATTCGATAGGGCTCAGCGCCGAATCGCTGGAAATGGCCGCCGCCGAAGCGAAATTGCCCCACGTCGCCGCCTTGCTGCTGATCAAGCAGGGTGATGCCCTCCGCACCGATCTGCACTACAGGGCCAAAGAAGTCGATCCCGATGTCATCGGAAACCAGATCAATAACGCACGCGAAGCTTATGAAAAAGCTCTCATCCAGGCCCAGGGCAATAACACGCTTGTTGCCTTGGCAAACTTCGGTATGGGGATGTGCGCCGAGGAAATCGGCGACTACACCAAGGCGGCCAAAATCTACGACTCCATCATCGCCGACGCCGACTTTGCGGGAACTGTCCTGCCGCGACAGGCTCAGGGCAGGCTGGACAACATGGAGGACAATAAGATGCAGTTCATCTTCGTTGCCGCTCCATTGCCGAAGCCGGAAATCAAGATAGAGTCTCCGACGCCCAAACCTGTCGTGCCGGATGCGCCGAAGCCCGATGCAAACGGACCGGGCGCCGTGGAGATTAAGCCGGCAGGCGAAGACACTGCGACTCCAGTGGCGCCGGTGACCGAAGAACCCGGTCCTGCCCTGCCGGATACTTCAAAGACCGGGACGGACAGCAGTCCGGACAAAGAGCCCGAGACGAATTGATCGCCCATGGGTACTTCAAATGAAATATCCTCCGACCCCCCCCAATCCCCCCGGGCTTTTGAAGACAACGAACCGCCCGCCGGCGATTCGGATATAGAAGTCTTAGAGCAAGAGGGCGACGCAGAAGTTGGCGAGCACCTGCGTTTTCGTGTGGGCAACAATCTCAAGTTTCGACGACTTGACAAGTACCTCTGCGGGCGATTCAATCAGTTCAGCCGTTCGCATCTCCAGAAGCTTATCAAGGAGCAGGGCGTCAACGTCAACGGCCATCCCGCCAAGCCCAGCCACAAGCTCAACCCGCGAGATGAAATCGACCTGATTCTGCCGCCTCGTGAGATCAGGGAGATTATTCCCGAGGATATCCCGCTCGATATTATCTACGAGGATGAAGACATTATCGTCATCAACAAGCAGGCCAATCTGATCGTGCACCCGGCGCGCAATTACAAAAGCGGCACACTGGTCAACGCCCTGGTCTATCACGCCAACAAGCTTTCCACTGTCAACGCCGACCATCGTCCCGGTATTGTCCATCGCCTCGACAAAAACACTACCGGCGTTATCATCGTTGCAAAGAGCGACCATGCCCACTGGAAGATCTCGCGGCAGTTCGCCGAACGCACGACAAAGAAACGCTATCTCGCCATTGTTCACGGCGTGCCGGAACTGACTGCCGATTGTATCAACCTGCCGCTGGGCATGCATACTCATCAGCGGGAGAAATGCGCTGTTCGCGCCGACGGCAAAGAAGCGATAACGTTCTACGAAGTGCTCGAAGAGTTCCGCGGATATGCACTGGTGAAACTGTCGCCCAGGACCGGCCGAACGCATCAACTCCGCGTCCACATGGCGTATCTCAAGCACCCCGTCGTCGCCGACGACATGTACGGCGGCAAGATCGTTTACGACTGGCAGATCGAAGACAGAGAGGCCGAGGTCGCAGAACCGCTCATGGCCAGGGTCGCCCTCCACGCATGGCAACTGGAAATCAAACACCCCACCACAAACGAGATGATGACCTTCGAGGCGCCCCTGCCCGACGACATGCAGACTTTCCTGGACAAACTCAGGAAGTTCAGGAAAATCTAAGCTATTCGCACTGGATCCCCGCTTTCGCGGGGATGACATCGGCCGGTTTTTCTTTCCGCAACAGATACTACATGCTATTCGAACGTCGAAGTGTGCTCTAACATTTTTTTGACATAATCCAGGAACTGTGCGGCGTCTGCGCCGTTTGCGACCTTGTGATCGACCGAGAGGTTCAGGTTCATCATCTTGCGGACTATGATGTTGCCGTCTATCGGCATGCAGGTGTCGGCAATCCGCCCCACGCCGAGGATGCTGCACTGGCCCGGCACGACAATCGGGATAAACGAATCGATCCCGAACCCGCCAAGGTTGCTCACCGTGATACAGCCGCCCTCCAGATCATCTAATGTCAGCTTGTTGCTCCGCGCCCGCTCGATGAGTCCTTTGCCGTACTCGGCGATCTGCCGGACGGTCTTGTTGCCAGCGTCTCTTATGAGCGGTGCGGCTAATCCCTCCGGTGTGGAAATTGCAAGGCCGATGTCGATTTGGTCGGCCAATTGAACGTAGTCGCCCGCCAACTGGCCCGTCATGATCGGGTAATTCTCCAGCCCGATGGCAACGGCGCGGATGAGAAAATCGTTAAACGATATCTTTACGTCGCCGGTCCTGTTGAGCCGGGTTCGCAGCTTCACGATGTCCGTCATATCCACAACTACGTTCAGATAGAAACACGGGATCTCCTGCTTGGATTTCAGCATTCGTTCGCTGACGATCTTCTGCAGCCGACTGACCGGGACCTTATCGCCCAGATCGTATTTCGACTCGCCGCCGGCGGGTCCTTTCGCCGTGCCGCTTTTGGCTGCGCGCCGCACGTCGTCTTCGGTGATTCGAGCGGCGCCTGCGGCGGCTCTTACACGATGCAGATCCACGCCCAACTCCGCCGCCACCGTCCTGGCTCGCGGCGATGCAAATATACGTCCCCCCGCCGCCGGCGTCGTCTTCGGCGCCTCGGCTTCGGCTTCGGCGGAGGCTGTCTCGGCTGCCTGCGCCGCCGTCTGAGGTGTTGCCGCGCCACCTGCCTTCAGCGAGTCAATATAATCATGTCCGATCTCCTGGCCTTCGGCGCCCAGGATCATGATCGGGGTATTTACAGGCACGGTCTCGCCGATCTGGACCAGTATCCGGTTGACAAAGCCTTCGGCGGGCGACTCCATCTCCAATGTCGCCTTGTCGGTCTCGATCTCAAAGATCACATCGCCTTTGCCGATCCTTTCGCCGACGGAAGCAAAGGCGTTTACAATCGTGCCCTCCTCCATCGTCTGGCCGAGTTGCGGCAATCTCACAACTTTGGCGCCTTTCGGCGCTGCCACCGCAGCAGGTGCAGGCCCTTGCGCCGGTGCGGGTGACTGGGCGGCAACTGCATCTGTCGCCGGCGCCGCGGAGGGTGCGCCAAGTTCGCCCATCAGCGAATCAATATATTCGGCGGACAACTCTTCGTCTTTGGCGCCGAGGATCAGGATCGGTGTATTCACCGCAATCGTTTCGCCGACTTCTATCAGTATCC
>JAGHBX010000460.1 GCA_021160785.1 Planctomycetota bacterium
CTCGCTGAAGATTCTCGACTACATGCCTCATTACTCCATTGACGCCAAACCAATGAAGATTAAGAATGCCTCCAATCGGCCGGTCAATCCGGCGATCAAGGTCAGTAGCACCAAAGGCGACAGCAGCACCGAGCAGAGGCTGTGGTCGAGGTTCCCTTCTTCACCGCATTCCAAGATCAAACTTCCTTTTCGCGCCGAGTTTACAGCGTTTGATTTCGGAAAAAAACCGGCCGCTATATTCTTGTGGGCGCCGCCGACGGTGAGCCCTGGATCATGTTTTTCAAAGACGGCAAAGTTGTCGCCGAAAAAGCTGAAACAGGAAAGGACTATCCGCTGTCGGATGCCCAATATGCGGTGACCATCAAGGAATGCTACGGCAGCGGGCTCATAAAGGATGAGTGGCAAAACGGCGAGGAAAGCCTTGTCCGACCTGCTATCATAGCGACGGTACAAAAAGGGCAGAACAAGAAAGAACTGGTGCTGGAAATGAACAAGTCCAATGTTTATAATGAGGATGGTGATACCATGAGACTTCTTTTCGGGCGAAAAGCCGACCCAAAAATGAATGGCTCCGGCAAGGGAGGACCTGTAAAATAGGGACCGGCGGCGGAGTTTTTGCCGATACTCGGTATGATCAGATTTAGAGGGTGGCGTAGAGATAACCAGATAAACATGAGTTTGAAAGAGAAGGATGAACGACAATGTTGACAAAAACGCAAATTCGATTGGTAGTCTGTTGCCTCTGTGTAGTTGCAGCGACCACATTGGCTCAGCGAAAGAAACCCACAACCATGCAAGCCTGCAACAAACCTGACTGTCATGACCAGTTTGAGATGAAGGAATATCTGCACGGGCCTATCGCGCTGGGCGAATGTACGGTCTGTCACAAGCCGGAGGATGTCGCCAAGCACACGTTCAAGTTTGCCAGGGAAGGCAACGATCTGTGCGTGAATTGCCATCTCGAGCAGACCGCCGGCAAGAACGTGCACAAGCCGGTGAAGGAAGGCAAGTGTATCCAGTGTCATAATCCTCACAGCAGCGACAGCGAGGGGCTGTTGCGCAAGGAAACGGTTGCCGAAGTATGTGCCGATTGCCACAAAGTAACCGACCACGAATATCTTCACGGCCCGACCGCGGTGGGTGAGTGCTCGATTTGTCATAATCCCCACAGCAGCGACGAGAAGAATCTTCTTACGATGAAGCCCTCGGAGTTGTGCGTGAGCTGCCATGAAGTGACCAAGAACGAGCTGGCGAAGTTCGAGTTTATTCACGAACCTGCCAAGGGCGACTGTGTAGGCTGCCACGATCCGCACGGAGCGGACAACTGGAAGATGCTCAAGGGCGAAGCTCCCGAGATGTGCTATTCATGCCACGAAGATATCAAGAAGATCGCCGCCGACAGCAAATACAAACACGGCGTGGTGGTGGAAAAGGGCGGCTGTCTCAAATGCCACACGCCTCATGCATCAACAGCGAAATACCTGCTAAAGGCCGCCCCGAAGGATATGTGTATGACTTGCCACAACAAGCCTCAGAAAATCAGTGAAGATGAGGTCTTGCCGGCCTTTACCGATGAGCTTAAGAACAAAAAGTTCCTCCACGGGCCCGTCAAGGACAAGGACTGTAGCGGATGCCACATGACGCACGGCAGCGATCACTTCAGGCTCCTGGCCGATAGTTATCCGCCGATATTTTACTCGCCGTTTGCCGAAGAGAACTATGCCCTGTGCTTCTTATGCCACGAAAAAAGCCTTGTGCGGACGGCCACGACCAGCGATCTGACGAGTTTCAGGAACGGCGAAGAGAATCTTCACTTCCTGCATGTCAATAAGGAACGGCGCGGTCGGACATGTCGGGCCTGCCACCAGACACATGCCAGCAACCAGCCCAAACATATCCGCAAGAGTGTGCCTTACGGCATGTGGGACTTGCCGTTGAACTTCAAGAAGACCGAAACGGGCGGAAGCTGTCTGCCGGGCTGTCATGTCAAGAAGAATTATGACCGGGACAATCCCGTGGACTACTCGGTGTCGCGTTTACCGAAGAAAGCCGAACCCAAGCCGGATGACGGTGCAAAACCAGCCGACGCAACCGAAGGCGGCGAAGAAAAGAAACCTGATGAAAAGAACGTGTAAGTATCTTTGTTGTCTGATAGCTATTGTTCCGGTCCAGTTCTTTGAGCTGGGCCGGTTTGCTATTGGCAGCGACCGACGGATACATGTCGGGGCGGATATGCCGCAGTTTAGCGATGTTGACGTTGCGGGACAAAAGTTTGAGTACGCCCATGGCGGCGGCAAACCTCTTATGACGGTTTTTTTGTCGGTCGGGCATCAAAAGAGCGACCTGGCGGCTGCGGACGTCAAAAAGATTGTCGCAAGACTCACCGGCAAGGCCGATGCGTTTCGTGCCGTCATGGTGATCACTTACCCGCGAGGCGGTTCATTGCCTGGGGGGGGGCGATCCAAATGGTCAGCCGCCTGCGACGTCCTTTGACAAATACGCCACCGATGGCTTTACCGTTTTGCCTGATGCCGAATACAAAAGCTGGGGCAAGTTTGGTATCATAGCCACCCCGACGGTCATCATTTCGGACACCGCCGACAAGGTGCTGTGGGTCGAAGCCGGCTACGGACATAACTTTGCCCCCGTGGTTCAAACGCGACTGCGTCAGGCCCTCGGTCTCGAAGACGCCTTCCATGCAGAACAAGCCGGCCAAGTCAGGACTGTCGCCAATAATACTGTTTCGGCACGCGCCAAACGCCACTTGCACATGGCCGAACTTCTCAAAAAGAAGGGGCGCACCAAATCGGCTATAAGGGAGATTGAAAAAGCCCGCCTGCTCGACCCGAATTCTGTACCGATTGCCCTGGAAGTTGGCTGGATGTGCTGCGAGGCCGGCGACGCCGCTGCCGCGATCAGGGCCGTAGGCAAGATCAAAGGCGCCAACCGGCTGGAAAAATCGAAACTTGCGATGGTTCTGGGTTGGGCTTATCGCCTGTCCGGCGACCTGGACACAGCCCAAAAGTATCTGCTGGAAGCGATCCAAAACAACCCCCGATTGGACAGGGCGTATTTTGAACTGGGAAGAGTTTACCAGGAAAAGAAGGACTTTGAAAACGCAGCCAAGGCCTATTTCAAGGCGCTATCGGGGATATACGATGTCAAATAGTAAAACTGTGAAGTGTTTTTTGCTTTGTCTGTCGCTTCTGGGTTTCGGGCTCCTGCCCTTTGAGGCACGGTTGTACGCCCAGGACAATCCCAAAGCGACATTGACGGTGAATGTGGTCAACGGTACTTCGGATGGCGTCGATGTCGCCGCCGTCGCCATTGCTCAACACGGTGATATAACATTTGCATGCAGGATGTTTCAACTTGGCAGCGGTCAAAAGACCTTTACCGCAAAGATTGACGTGTATGAGGTGTCAACAGAGGCGTCAAAGATCACCGTCGGGACACATCACCTCATCATCAAACCGCAGGACGATTCGGTTGTTATCACCGAGTATATGCTGTTGAATAACCCGACGGACCGGGCGATATCCTCTTTGGACAAGGACGAACAGGACAAAACGAAAGTGGTGCAGATTCATCTTCCGAAAGGGTTCAGAGATTTGACCTTTGAAGATTATTTCGAGGCCGACGCCGTTGTCGTAACCGACGACGGATTCCATGACGTGATGGCTATGCCTCCGGGCGAACATGCCGCGGAGTTTTCATACGCCCTTGATATTACCTCGGAAACACTGGAGATCACGAAGAAGTTTTCCATGCCGGTGGTTTCAGCGTCGGCAAGTTCAAGAAAACAACACTCTTTGTGATTGTGTTAGTGTTTGCCTTTGCCGCCGGCGTAAGCCTGATCGCGGTCCGGTTGCGCCGGAGAAAGAAACAACAATAGGTCCCGGCGTCTCTGTTTGCGGTTTTTGGCAATGCCGTACTGTCAGTAGTGTTTGGCGATAGCATAGAAAAGGGAGGCGCCGCGTTGCAACGCCTCCCTGCATTGTATGCGGTTGTTACATTGCAATCGTGTAACAACCCGCGGTTGCTGACGGGCCACCCCCGCAAATAGCTCGTCAGATATTTCGTCCGTTTCCAAAACGCCTTGTTAGCCAATTCTATCGGTCATATTGACACGATTTTGTAAAAGCATTCAACTAAATTCTTTAGCAAAATACGCGCTTTTTGGAAAAAAGACGAAATTGGTTATTATTACGGATTCGCATCTTGGCAAAAAGCTAACGGGTGCTTAGCAAAAGGCTGATTGCCTGTAGGGAAACTCAGCATTCTGTCCTCTATGGCGGTTTGGAATCGCGATTGGGAATGTTCTGCAGAAAACCCTGTTCTTTGGTGCAAACACCCGGGAGCTTATGGAGTTGACATTTTGGCGATGGCGGCTATGATGGGTGTCGGGGATAAAACTCTTTTAAGGATGACGGGGCAAATGGCGTCTAAAGGATTTGCGCACCTGCACTTACATACGCAGTACTCGCTGCTGGACGGGGCGATTGCGCCTGGCAAGCTGTTTTCGCGGTGCAAGGAACTTGAAATGGATTCGGTCGCGATCACCGACCACGGCAATATGTTCGGTGCGATCGACTTTTATACGAAAGCACGGAAGGCTCATATCAAGCCGATAATCGGGATTGAAGCCTATATTGCGCCGGGTTCGCGATTCGACAAACAAAAAGGCGGCGTAAAGGACAACACGTTTCATCTGCTTCTGTTGGCCGAAAATACGGCTGGTTATCACAATCTTTTGAAGCTGAGCAGTATAGGTTTTACGGAGGGTTTTTATTACCGCCCCAGGATCGACAAGGAAGTTTTAGCCCAGTTCAACGAGGGGATAATCTGCACAAGCGCCTGTATCGCCGGCGAGGTGCCTGCGGCGATTGCACGGGGCGATGTGAACAAGGCCCGGTCTGCGGTCGAGAGCTTTTTGAAGATTTTCGGCGAGGACCGGTTCTTCATCGAATTGCAGCATCATGAAGACAGCGATATGCCCGATGTTCGTCCGGGGCTGATTGAACTGGCCAATGAGATGGGTGTTGGCATGGTCGCTACAAATGACGTTCATTTTCTTAATGCCGACGATTTTGAGGCCCATAACGCTCTGTGCTGTATCGGTACGGGAAAGACTGTTACCGATCCGACACGCATGCAATATCCGTCCAGCGTGTACCTCAAGAGCAGCAAAGAAATGCGCGGTATGTTTGCCGATGTGCCCGAAGCCTGCGACAACACGCTGATGATCGCCGAACGCTGTAATGTTGAGATTGATCTTAAGACAAAGCATGCGCCCAGGTTTACGCCCGACGACGGCAGCAGTGCCGAGGATTTCCTGACGAAGCTGTGCTACAAAGGTGCAAAGAAGAGATACGGCAGGATAACCGGCGAGATCAAGCAGCGGATAGAGAGGGAGCTGGAGGTTATCGAGGGCAAGGGTTTTGCCAGTTACTTTCTGATCGTGTGGGATTTCTGCAACTTTGCGATGCAGAACAAGATTCCCGTTGGCGCCAGGGGAAGCGCCGTCGGTACGGTTGTGGGTTATTGTCTGGGTATATGCGACGTTGACCCGATCAAGTATGACTTGCTGTTTGAGCGGTTCATGGACCCCGAGCGCAACGAGATGCCCGATATCGACATCGACATCTGCCAGGACGGGCGGGCCAGGACGCTGGAGTATGTCAGGCAGAAATACGGCCAGATCGCCCAGATCATTACCTTCGGAACAATGAAGGCAAGGGCTGTTATCCGGGATGTGTGCCGCGTACTCGATGTGCCGCTTGCGGAGGCGGACCGGCTGGCAAAGCTGATTCCCAACGAACTGAAGATGACGTTGGATAAGGCTCTCAAGATCGAGCCGGATTTGAAAAAGTCATGCGATGAGAACGAGCAGACCCGCAAGGTTTTCGAGATAGGAAGGAAACTGGAGGGGCTTACGCGGCATGCTTCTGTCCATGCCTGCGGGGTGGTGATTGCAGACGAACCGTTGACCGATTACCTGCCCCTGTATAAGCAGCCGGGCTCGGAGGACATCGTAACGCAATTCGAGGGTCCGACCGTTGAGAAGGTCGGATTGCTGAAGATGGATTTCTTAGGGCTGCGGACGTTGAGTGTGATCGAGCGGGCCATCGAACTTGTCAAAGTGGCGCATGACGTTGATATCGATATCGAGAGCATTGACCTGGCCGACCAGAATGTATTGGGCGGCATCTTCGGCGGGGGCAGGACGAAGGGTGTTTTCCAGTTTGAATCGGGCGGCATGCGGGACTTGCTGATGAAACTCAAACCCGACCGCATAGAAGACTTGATCGCCGCCAATGCGCTCTATCGGCCCGGTCCGATGGCGCTGATCGGCGACTTCGTCGACCGCAAGCACGGTGCCAAGTGGGATGTGCCCCATCCGATCATGCGCGAGGTGCTAGAGGAAACATTCGGCATCATGGTCTATCAGGAACAGGTCATGCGGATATGCAACCGCCTCGGCGATATTCCGCTGCGCGAGGCCTATACGCTGATCAAGGCAATAAGCAAAAAGAAACACAAGGTCATCGCCAGGGAAAAGGAGCGTTTCGTCGCCGGCTGCGTTGCCAAAGGCCTCAAGGAACAGGAAGCTGCCGACATCTTTGACCTGATCGAGCGGTTCGCCGGTTACGGCTTTAACAAGTCCCACGCGACTCGCTATTCGTTTATCGCGTATCAGACCGCCTGGTTGAAGCACTACTATCCGGTGGAGTTCATGGCGGCGTTGCTGACTTACGAAATGGGCAACACCGATAAAGTCGTCGAGTATATCGGCGAGTGCAAGAGCATGGGCATCGATGTCCTGCCGCCGGAGATCAACGAGAGTTTCAGCGATTTTACGGTTGTTTACAGCGCAGACCATGAGCACAAGAAGCAATCCGGTGTTATTCGGTTCGGCCTTGCCGCGGTCAAGGGCGTCGGCGAAAAGGCCGTCGAACAGATCATCGCCGCACGCGAAAAGGTGGGCAGATTCAAGAGCC
>JAGHBX010000480.1 GCA_021160785.1 Planctomycetota bacterium
GTCGTTATCTGCCCCGGGGGAGGCTATGGGCATCTGGCGATGGACCACGAAGGGCATCAAATTGCACGATGGCTCAATTCTTTCGGCGTGGCGGGATTTATCCTGAAATATCGTCATCGCAACTCCGGCGCCGGTTACGGTCATCCTGCATCGCTTACCGATGCTCAGCGCGCGATCAGTACGGTTCGCAGCCGGGCTAAGGAATTCAACATCGATCCCGAGCGCATCGGCATCTTAGGTTTTTCGGCGGGAGGGCATCTTGCGTCAAGCGCGGCGACGCATTTCCATACGGACAAGACCGATACCGCCGACAAGATCGACAGGGTGAGTTGTCGGCCCGACTTCGCGGTGCTGATCTATCCGGTGATTTCGTTTACCGAATGGTTTACGCACAAAGGCTCGATGCACAACCTGTTAGGCAGTAACCCGAGCCCCGAACTCGTGAAGAAGTTTTCCAACGAGTTGCAGGTTACGCCGCAGACGCCGCCCACATTTCTTGTTCATGCCGACGGCGATACCGGTGTGCCCGCTGAAAACAGCATCTATTTTTACCTCGCCCTGCGAAAGGCAAAGGTGCCGGCGGAGATGCATATTTTTGAAAAGGGACACCACGGTTTCGGGCTTGGCAAGGATGTAGGGCCTGTATCAATCTGGCCCAAACTCTGCGAAGAATGGATGCGCGACCGGGGCCTGCTCGGGAAGAGGAAATAGGAAACCGCCTTTGGCGGATGCTGGATTATTCTGGATTCCCGCTTTCGCGGGAATGACACAAGTGCAATATCTGGGAGATGTGATTATGGACAAGAGATTTAACAGGCGTGATTTTCTCAAGGCGGCGGGCGTTTCGATGGCTACAGCGGCTGTCATGGGCGCAGGCTGTGTCGAGATTTCAGCAAAATCAAAGACAGGAAAGCTCACGCGATCAAAGCCTAACGTCATCCTCATCATGACCGACGATCAGGGGTATGGTGATGTGGGGGTGCTTGGCAACAAGGACATAAAGACGCCTAACCTTGACAAGCTCCATGCCGAGAGTGTCCGGCTGACTGACTATCACGTGGACCCAACCTGTTCGCCGACGCGATCTGCGCTCATGACTGGTCGATACTCGTCGCGTACGGGCGTGTGGCACACGATCGCGGGTAGGTCGATTCTTCGGGCCGACGAGGTCACTATGGGCGACGTGTTCTCGGCAAACGGTTATCGCACCGCTATTTTCGGCAAGTGGCACTTAGGCGACAACTATCCCTACAAGCCGCAGTACCGCGGATTTGACGAGGTCCTGGTTAACGGCGGCGGCGGCGTGGGACAGACTCCGGATTACTGGGGCAACGACTACTTCGACGATACCTATTTCCACAACGGCAAACCGCAAAAGTACGATGGCTACTGCACAGATATCTGGTTCGACGGAGCGATGAAGTTTATCAAAGACCGCCAAGACAAGCCTTTCTTCTGCTACATGCCGACCAACGCCGCGCATGGGCCGTACAACGTTGCCGAAGAATACAGCAGCCTTTACAAAAACAACCCCAACATCCCCAATGCCAACTTCGCCGGCATGATAACCAATATCGACGACAACATGGCGCGGCTGATGAAGCAGCTCAAAACATCGGGCCTTGAAGACAACACGATCCTTATCTTCACCACCGACAACGGCACCTCCGCCGGTGTGCGGTTTGCAAAGAATGGTGCTCAGGCAAAAGGCTACAACGCCGGGATGCGGGGCGCCAAGGGCTCCGAATACGACGGCGGACATCGCGTTCCGTTCTTTGTTCGCTGGCCCAACGGCAAGATCACCGGCGGCGTAGATGTAAATCAAATCACGGCACACATTGATGTCCTGCCGACGCTGATAGACCTGTGCGGCCTGAAAAAATCAAGAGTCGAACTTGACGGCAAGAGCCTTGCTCCGCTGCTTGTGGACCCCGATGCAGTATGGCCCGAGCGGACGCTGTTCGTTCATTCCCAGCGGATCGAGCATCCGGAAAAATGGCGAAAATCCGCCGTCATGACAAACCGCTGGCGGCTTGTCAACGGCAAGGAGCTTTACGATATCAAAGCCGACCCGGGCCAGACAAAGGACCTTGCCGCGGGCAGAGCCGATCTCGTCGAGAAGTTCCGGGGCCAATACGACAAGTGGTGGGAAAGCATCTCGCAGCGCTTCGACGAATACGTGCCCATTTATATAGGTTCCGACCATGAGAATCCCACGACGATCACCTGCCATGACTGGCACGGCGCACGGGTTCCGTGGAATCACGGCGCTATAAGAGGCGCCGCGAAGGCAAACGGATTCTGGGCGATCCGGGTCGATCGCGGCGGAACTTATCAGTTCGAGCTTTGCAGATGGCCCGTCGAACTCGACAAACCCATAAACGCATCCATCCCCAGGGGCAAGGCCATCAAGGCGAAAAACGCCCGGCTGAAAATCGCCGATTTCGATCAGAGCCTGCCCGTCAAAGCCGGCGACAAGGGAGTCGTTTTCAAGGCGGACCTCAAGACAGGCGAGACGACCATGCAGACATGGTTTATCGATGCCGACGGGACCAGCCGTGGCGCTTATTATGTTTACGTTACACGATTGTGATAAGGAGAACGCAGATGCAGGGCAGATTTAACAGACGCCGGTTTTTAAAAGCCGCCGGGGTTTCGGTCTTTTTGCCGGCGGGCGTCGGCTACAGCGTGGCTCGTAACCGGGGTACTGCCGAATCGTCCGCCAAACCCAACATCATCTTTATCATGGCGGATGATATGGGCTACGCCGACTTAGGCTGCTACGGCCAGAAACATATCCAGACGCCTAACATCGACCGTTTAGCCGAAGAAGGTACGCGATTTACCGACTGTTACGCCGGCTCGACGGTCTGTGCGCCGTGCCGCAGCGTTCTTATGACGGGTCAGCATACCGGCCATACGCGTGTCCGGGGCAATTCCGGCAAGGTCGGCGGCGTCGGGCCTCAAAAACGCGTACCGCTGAAACCCGAAGATGTAACCGTTGCCGAGGTCCTGAAGAAAGCCGGATACGCCACTGGCATTACCGGCAAATGGGGCCTGGGCGAGCCCGATACGACCGGTGTTCCGACGAGGCAGGGATTCGACGAATGGTTCGGCTATCTAAATCAGAAAAACGCACACAGCTACTACCCGCCGTATCTCTGGCGCAACGAAGAAAAATTCATGCTGCCCGGCAATGCAGACGGCAAACGCGGTACGTACACGCACAATCTGTTCACCAACTTTGCGCTGGATTTTATTCGCCGGAAAGCCACAAAGCCGTTCTTTCTGTATTGTGCCTACACGGTGCCTCATTCAAAGTATGAGATACCGGATACGGCGCCTTATACCGACAAGGACTGGCCCGCCGACGCCAAGGTTCATGCGGCAATGATCACGCTTCTGGACAAGGATGTGGGTCAAATCATGAAGCTGCTGAAGGAACTGGATATCGATAAGAATACGATTGTGTTCTTCTGCTCCGATAACGGCGCGGCCAAGCGGTGGGACGGCGTCTTCGACAGCTCCGGTCCGCTGCGCGGGCACAAGCGAGATATGTACGAGGGCGGCATACGCGCTCCCATGATCGTGCGCTGGCCCGGCAGGGTTGGCAAGGGCGAAGTCAACAAAAGTCCCTGGTATTTCGCCGATTTTCTGCCGACCGCCGCCGATCTCGCCGAGACATCTGTCCCGAACAACATAGACGGCATAAGCGTCTTGCCGCTGATTTGCGGCAAGAAACAGAACACCGCCAACCGGTTCATGTACTGGGAGTTTTTCGAATCCGGCTACATCCAGATCTCCGTTCGATGGCGCAACTTCAAGGCGGTCCGTCTCAAACCCGGCGGGCCCCTGGAACTTTACAATCTCGACGAAGACATCGGCGAGTCAACCAACATTGCCGAAAAACACCCACAGGTGATAACAATGATTGAAAAGTGGCTGACAACGGCCCGAACCGAATCAGCCAACTGGCCGACGAAATAAAGTACTCTTTTGGCACAAGAATGAGGAATAGAACATGAGCAGCTTTAATTGCAATCGTCGTGATTTTCTGAAGCGATCAGGTCTCTGTGCGGCCGCCGTGCTCGCTGGCGGCTGTGTCGGCACGGCACAGCAAGCACCGAAACGAGTTGACAGGCCCAACATCATCATTATTCTCGCCGACGACTTGGGCTATGGCGACATAAGCTGCTATGGCAGCAAGATCATAAACACGCCGAATATCGACGCCCTTGCCGAAGGCGGCCTGAAGTTCACCGATTTCCATTCGAACTGCCCGGTGTGCAGCCCGACGCGTGCGGCGTTTTTGACCGGTCGCTACCAGCAGCGCTGCGGTGTCGAAGGCGTCGTCACCGCAAAAGGCCATCGCGACAAGGGCATGCCGCTCAAGGAAACAACTTTTGCCGAGGTGCTCAAAGAAGCTGGTTATCGAACTGCAATGTTCGGCAAGTGGCATGTCGGCTACCAGGCCAGGTTCAATCCGGTCAAGCAGGGCTTTGACGAGTTTCGCGGTTATGTCAGCGGCAACGTGGACTATATATCACACATCGACCAGGTCGGTTACAAAGACTGGTGGAAAAATGCCGACGAAATCGACGAAGAAGGCTACACGACGGACCTGATTACAAAGCACGGAGTGGATTTCATCGAGCGAAACAAGAGTAACCCTTTCTGTTTGTATCTTGCCCATGAAGCGCCGCATTATCCGTACCAGGGCCGAGACGATAAACCGGTACGCACCCCGGGCGACCCAAGGGCATTCGGCGGCCGAAAGGACAAGGCGGTCGCCTATAAGGAAATGGTTGAGATCATGGACGAAGGTATCGGCCGAGTCGTCGAAACAGTTAAACGTCTCGGTCTCGAACGAAAAACGTTTATCTTCTTCTTCTCGGACAACGGCGCAACACGTTTGGGCTCAAACGGACCGCTCAGGGGTTTTAAGGGCGGCATCTTCGAGGGAGGTCATCGGATTCCCGCCGTTGCTTACTGGCCCGGCAGGATTAAACCCCGCACCACAACCGATCAAACAGGAATTGGTATGGACCTTTTCGCCACGATGGCCTCTGTCGCAGGGGCGCCGATTCCAAAAGGCCTGAAGCTCGACGGCGTCGACCTTTCGCCTGTGCTGTTTGAACGGGGAAAACTGCCCGAACGGACTCTATTCTGGCGATATAAGAACCAAAAGTGCGTCCGCAGGGGGCCGTGGAAACTCGTTGTTGTACCTTCAAACAAAAAAAATGCCGCGGCAGCGGCGAGCCTGTTCAACCTCGACGACGATCTCGGCGAAGCAAATGACATGGCTTCAGTGAAACCGGAGATAAGAAAAGAACTGGCCCAAGCACTTGCCGAATGGGAAAGCTATTCCACCGCCGGCGTAGAACGACAATCGTAATTGAACGGAGAAGAATATGTTGAGTACTTCACGGACAACCCGACGGATGTTCCTCAAGACAATCGGCATCTGTGCAGCCTCGTTTGCATTGCCGTCATGTGCAATCGCCGAAAAACGCGCAGGTAAAACGCCTGTCAACAAACCCAATATCATTCTCTGCATGACCGACGACCAGGGCTGGGGCGATACCGGTTACAACGGGCATCCGGTTTTGAAAACGCCGAGCCTCGACGCCATGTCCAGGGAGGGCATTCGCTTCGACCGCTTCTATGCCGGTGCACCGGTTTGCTCGCCCACGCGCGGAAGTGCGATTACGGGCAGGCACCCTTATCGCTATGGCATCTTCTACGCCAATAAAGGCCATATGCGAAAAGAGGAAGTTACCCTGGCAGAAGCACTCAAGACAGTGGGTTATACCACGGGCCACTTCGGCAAATGGCACCTCGGAACACTCACCACCGAGATCAAGGACAGCAACCGCGGCGCACCCGGCAAGGCCCAGGATTACTCGCCGCCGTGGCAAAACGGTTTTGATGAGTGCTTTTCCACCGAAGCCAAGGTCCCCACATACGACCCTATGAAAGCCCCCGGCAGCGATGAGCCTTACGGTACATATTACTGGAAGACCGACGGTACGCGTGAGACTGAGAATCTGGAAGGTGACGATTCTCGCATCATCATGGACCGAGCCATACCGTTCATAGACAACGCGGCACGATCGAAGCAACCTTTCCTTGCAGTCATCTGGTTCCATGCGCCACATCTGCCGGTTCTTGCCGGGCCCGAACACAGAAAACCCTACGCAGACCAGCCCGAGAGCAAACAACACTACTACGGCGCCATTACTGCAATGGACGAGCAGGTTGGACGGCTGCGAAAGGAATTGAAAACGCTTGGCGTCGCCGACGATACGCTGTTGTGGTTTTGCAGCGACAACGGCCCCGAAGGCAAATCGGGCAAGGCCCCCGGTTCGGCGGGTCATTTGCGAGGTAGAAAGCGAAGTCTCTTCGAAGGCGGCGTTCGTGTGCCGGGTCTGTTCGTCTGGCCCGCCAAAGTCAAGAAGCCGCGTGTGGTCGATATACCCTGCAGCACATTGGATTACTTCCCGACCGTCATGGAGATCCTCGGTTTTCGCGTCAAAGGCCAACCCGAGCCGATCGACGGTGTAAGCCTCTTGCCGCTGATCGAAGGCAAGATGAAACAAAGGCCGACGCCGATCGGTTTTGAATCCGCCGGCCAGGTCGCCCTTATCGACAACCGCTATAAAATCCACAGCGCAAACAGAGGAAAAAGCTTCCGGCTCTATGACCTCATCGAAGACCCCGCCGAGACTACCGATCTCGCCGCCGCCAAGCCCGATATTGTTAGTGCTATGAAACAGACGCTGCTCAAATGGCGGGCCTCCTGCAAAAACAGCCTTGACGGCAAAGACTATATGCCCGCGCCGTAGGAAAGGAACCCCATATGGCTCGTCAGTCCTGCGTGCAAAAAAAGACTTATATCAAATTCAGTTAATTAGAGCCAATTGACCGTTGATATCATTCCCGCCAAATCGCCGAATCCGGAAAGCTTCAGGTTTAGTCATGCTATCGAAATATCGGCGTTTTTTTACTGGAATTATTATAAATACTACATCTGGCAAGGGTATCATCTACAGTAAATTGACATTTCTCACATAAAAAAATCCCGCCGGCCAAAAAGTGCTCCGACGGGATTTAATACCTTTCATCGGTTTGTTACGGACACGATGTCAGCCATTGTGCTGCCATAATAGCCAAGTCAAACAGATCGACAAAATTATCACAATTCAAATCTGCACAAGCAACACACGAGGTGTCCGGTACAACATAGTAGTCCTCGGTTTCGCCTATGGCATAGCCGGAGCCGGAAATAGGCCCGCATCCGCCGGCGCCCCAGATTTCCTGCCAGGTCTGCTCGGAGATTGTGATACGCATCCACAGTCCTTCTTCGGTACTGTCGATCGGGTGCCAGGATACGAACGGCAAAGACGTAACGGTGTTAAGACCCGGCGCCAGTCCTGTAAGCATCTGGTTGCGAACGGCCCATTCGGGGATATTTTCTGTGGAGCATACGTCAATCTCATCATCCCAGTCACCATCGCGGTTGAAGTCACACCAGATGTTGACATAGTAGACTCCCCCTATCGAGAGTGTATTGACCTCATAATCCACATTCGTCCACCTGCATTTCGGCATATGAACCGGCAGTATCAAACCATCGTCGGCGTCATCCAGATCCGGGAGATTACTGGGCGGGTCGAGGTTGTTTATCCCATCCTGATCAAAACCGATATCCGCTTCGTCCTCAAGGGTTACGTTCTGTCCGAGCCATGCAGAGCTCTTGGGAGCATTGTGCTTAGGACCGAACGGCGGTGAACCAGCAGCAAAGACCGTTGGGTAATTGGCCGGTGTTCCATCGGGATATGCTGTCATTGCAACACCATGACTGTTCGTGCTGTCGGGTGCGTCGCCAAGTTCTGCTTGCGGCCCCCTTTCAATGATTACGGTGTAATCTTCCACTTCGCCATCTGAAGCCGGGCCGTCCGGAAGCAGTCCGCCACCTCTACTGATACGGAAACGGGCAAATGTTTGTCCGGCAACCGCACCCATCGGCGGAACAACAGCAATGTTATGCGTCCCGTCAGCGAGCAAGGCGTTATGGATCTGTTCGGTTGCCTGCCAGGTACTATCCTGATTCCAGTCGATCCAGGCATCGACATAACCACCACCGCCATTGACTTCAAGGGTGATAGTAGTGGCAATACCCTGATTCATCACAGGAATGACGACACCATCTTCGTCATCGTTGCCGTCATTGTCGTCACCGTCAGCAGCGGATGGCAGTGTCGGCTGACCATTGCCTTCGGGGTCAGGTCCATCCAAGAGATCTCCCAGCCACGGACCGCCAATGGTATGACGAGCACCGTTACTGCCCAGTAGCGTTGGATACCCCAGTGCTCCTGCAAAATCAGGAGCATCGCCAAAGTCAATTAATGGAATCGAGGAATCGCTTGTAACCCTAAAGGCCATGTCTGTGTATGTTACTGGATCGGCACCCCAAGTAATGGTCTTCCAGAATGGTTGGAATGGTAAGGTCTTATCGGCAGCGCCGCACAGGATAGGAACCGGGCCTCGAGCATGTTCAGCCCATATCCACAGGCAGGCATTTCCCGGATCTACTGATAAAGCCGAGAGGTCGAACCAGTAGATTTCCCCTTCGATCTGGTAGAAGTAGTCTTCCGGCGACAGGTAGTAATCGTAGCGATAGAAACTTCCTGTCCATGTGACGGTGATATCCGAGATGGGGACGTCTTTTTCCCACAGGGGTGGATCAAGCGGAAGGCAGGCGCCCGTCGGATCGTTTGCGTGGATGCTCAGATGGAAGCCGCCCAGGCCTTCGCCGGGCTCTTCTTCGAAGCCCCACCAGTGGAAGTCGGTCACCACGCCGCCTTTACATTTCCAGTCGTCGGCGACAATGATTTGCGTGTAATTACCTCCAATGACATCACCATAATCGTGAGTGTGCAATCCCGAAAGGTCCGGATTGGGCAACTGCTCCCATTTGATCTCATAGTAGGGGTCTCTGATAATGACGATATAGTCTTCAACTTCGCCATCGCCAGCCGGGCCAGTTGGCAAAAGGCCGCCTCGATAACTGATCCTGGCCCTGAGATAGGTCTGGCCTGCAGACCCGGCGGCAGGCGGTGTTACCGGAATCATGTGGGTTCCAACTGGCAAGAGTGCGTTATGGACTGACTCGGCGGGATCTTCGAAGGTTCCGTTTTGATTCCAGTCGATCCATATCTGGACCACGCCGCCGCCTGGTGTGCTGCTGTCATTGACGATAACGGTAATAGCGCTGGCAATACCGGCTGTCAATACAGGTGCCTGAACACCGTCTTCATCGTCGAGAGCTGCATCATTATCGTCATCATCAGCCGCTATGCTGGGCTGGCCGTCCGGCTCCGCGTCAGGAGCAACGTTGCCCAGCCATGGGCCGGCGATAACATGGTTGGCGCCAATGGGTAACTTTGTACCGTAGGAATCGGGGGCATCGCCAAAGTCCAGTTCATCAGGCGGTTGTTCCTCGATCGTTACAAGATAGTCTTCAACTTCACCGTCGTTGGCCAGGCCTGTCGGAGACGACACGGCGACCGTATCGCGGGTGATTCGGAATCTCGCAAACGTCGTACCCGGTATCGCCGTCGAAGGCACTGTAATGTTTACGGACTGGAGTCCGTTGCCAGCAGATACCCCAGGCACATCCTCACCGACTTCCCATATCCGATCCCCGTCGTAGTCGATCCAGCCGGAGACGGAACCACCCAGGCCGTCGACACTGTTGATCATGAAGTCGATGGTATACGTATTGCCAATCACCATCACAGGAGGTATTGTCACGCCGTTTTCATCATTATTGCCGTTCATGTTGTCGCCCATCGCCTGCAGATGAGGCTGACCATCCACCTCAGGGTCGGGCCTGTCGTTTGGTCCGCCCAGCCACGGGCCGTTGGGGTGGATAATGTGCCGTGCACCGTCCAGCGGCAGCAACTTCGTCGGATATCCGATAACCAATCCTGTCAGGGGGTCACGAAACTCCGGCGCATCGCCGAAGTCCATATCCTGCGGCACACCTTCTCCATTGATCACGAAGGCCAGATCGATGCTTTCGGTCTCTTTAAGGTGACCGAAAGGATATCGCAATTCACGCCATGGTCCTGCGGGCACTGTATGAGGATCTCCACCAAAAGTCATGACATCCGTGAAAACGGCATCGTCGTTGAAGTGCTGTACGCCGGAGGTTTTCCAGCCGAACATGCCGGGATAGAACTGGGCAAACCTCGACAAATCACCCGGATCAACGATACCATTACCGTCCAGATCAAATGAATAATGGATGCCCAGCCAGTAAATCGTGCCGGCTTCCTGCGGGAAGGCAATGTCCTCGCGGATTTCAAAGTTGAATTGCCAGCAGACGGTGTCCTGACCAATAATTTGGTTGGGGTTCGGATCGTAAAAGGATTCGTGTAGATCAGCTGCATATCTCCTGATCGCTGTCGCTGGCATGTAGGTCTCCCACAGCGGTTGCCCCGGCATACTGTAACCGGTTGTACTATCCTCGGCCGGTATATCACTGTAGATCACCAGACTGAAGAATGGTGATTGCTCCAGAAATTCGTGCAGCGGGATGTCCTCATTGTATGAGCCCCAGATATGGATGCTGGTGATCGGACCACTTTGCGTGCAGCGAAAATCATCGGCGAGAAATTTCTCATACGGAGACGAACCCCCAGCTACACTCAGTGGACCGGCCAGCACATCCATGCCCGTCGGCAACAGGTCGGGCAATTGCGGGTAGTGCATTTTGTGCCCGTCGCCCTCATTCCAGTCTCCGAACCATAAATCCGTGGCGCTAACCAGAAAAATCAGCAGAACCACAAAAACAGGTAAAACGACTAATTGTTGAAAGCATTTTTTGTACATTGTACTGTCCTCCAAATAAAGTTGAAAATGTTATTATAGGCGGTATGGCTGTGGCTTGATCATGTTTGCAGGCAGGGTGTTGTGCCAACCATATCTCGCTTCCCTGTTCTTTCCTCCGGCGAATGGGCGCACGCGCGTTTGCAGCACGGTGCATGCTGAATAAATCCAGAACCGCTCCACCAGACTGGACACTTGAAAGAGTAACACTTCCTCGGCCTCCTTTAGACAATCCCCTGTTTGTCCTTTAAAGGATGACAAGCTACAGAACTAGATGACCCTACTACTATGGTCTTTTGGCCCACGTGCGTCAATGAAAATATGCCTGTTTTCAAGATTTTTTACAATTTTTATAAGCAATATCCTATCA
>JAGHBX010000211.1 GCA_021160785.1 Planctomycetota bacterium
AAAATAGTATGAGGATAATATTGGCCTGAAAACCCAGAGAGAATAGACTTGCGGATGCAGCATTGCATCAAAACCGATTTTGCTTTATAATACTATGCGCAAAGGGAAGCCAAATCGGTTTCTCTCGGGGCGTCGGCGGGACCATCGTCGGCGCCTCACTTTTTACATGCTTCACATTTTACTGTTAACAAGTAGTTGTTAGCTTATGATATTTTCTTCCTTTCAGTAATCCTCCTTTCTGCGTTTTATTTTGCCCTTTACGTAAGGCTTTTTTTCTCCGAAGCCAATAAAAAAAACCGCCGTTCCCACGAAGGAAACGACGGTTTTGATTATTGATAAAACCAAACTCTCAACTGGCTGATTTGCTTTATGCTCAGAGCACGCCTGCTTAGGTCAGAGAGCCACACTACGTTCCAAATCGCGAGAACACTATTATTGTAGTAACTAAACAGGCAGGTTTTCTGGCTTGCGTCTTACCTTGAAAATTCCTTCCCACCCTCGCAAAAGAGCAGTGGAACAAATATTTCTCGGATTTGCGATATTTATCGCAACAGACGCTTACAGCGGCGCGACCGCCACGGATTTTCACCGTGTTCCCATTTGACTATCCCAAAGCACAGAGCTTTGAGACCTGTTGTTAGATTATAGACTTTTTCAAAGAGCAACCACTCATGATATTTATCAGGCCAGCCAACAGTTGTCAACGAAAAAATAAAAATCTAAAAAAAATTATTACAGAGCCTATTGCACACCCTCATTTCTCCGACCAACCCTTTCCATCATTATTAGGCCCATAATCCAGATTCACACCCTGTGAACGGTTACCAAAAAAGAGAGGTTGGTTTGATGCTGTCTGATGCACGAGATTAACAGGAAAAACTGAGAACGGTTACGATAAAAGCAAGAGCGTATTCTGTAAAATGGACACAATCGAATTAAGACCCTGCACTTACGAACAGGCCGACTTGTCGTAAAGTTAAACAGGACTGCGCCAGAAAGATCACAGCAACCTGAAAATGGCAAGATAATACTTGAAGAGCAGCGTGGCGGTCTGTTAAAATCTTGCCGAAGGATAGCATAATGGCTCGGATGAGTTTTGATACCCTTCTGAAAGGAAGAGTTAACGGACAATTGATGGTAGAAAAGAAAAAACCAATTTGTTATGTTATCGCCGGTCCTAATGGGGCTGGAAAGACAACATTTGCATTGAACTATCTGCCGGAGATAGCTGGTTGCCATAACTTTGTGAATGCAGACTTGATTGCTTATGGGATATCACCTGTGGATTCCTGATGCTGATTTTTCAAAAGACAGGGTTCGCCAGCGTGTACAGGATGGCGGACATGATATTCCCGATACGGCAATTTACCGTCGCTATCCCAGGATAATGTACAATTTAATCAATATTTATATTCCCTTATGCGACAAGGTCTCATGTTACGACAATTCCAATCCCAAACCAGTTCTTGTTTTTGAACAAGATACCCAGGGCAACGCTATATTAAATAAGGATATATACCAAAGAATTTTGAGGTGTGCCGATGACTACAAAAGAAACTCATAGTATGGCCATTAGAGGCCTGGAATGCCTCAAGCAAGCTGTCCTGGAGGAGCTTCAAAAAAAAGCATTACTTGGCCAATATGCCATCATTAATCGTGACGGCAAGGCCTGTCGGGTTCCTGCGAAAGAAGCATTAAAAATTGCCGAGGGCAAGTGAATTAAGATTTTTCTTATGTCATAGAAGTTACACCAGGAGGGTATCAGATTGCTTCTGCTTCGAGGAGGCCTATTTCGAGTAGTGCGTTCATGGCGGCTTTTTGCTCGGCCTCTTTTTTTGTCACACCCCATGCACTTGGAAAACGGCGGTGTCCGAGGACGACACATATCTCAAAACATTTGTTGTGGTCGGGGCCCTTCTCGTCGAGCAGTTCGTAGGTCGGGGTCTCGTTTTCGGTCTGCTGGGCGTGTTGCTGGAGCATCGATTTGAAATTCTCCTGGTGCTGTTCGGCGTCGGCCTTGTCGATCATGTCCCCGAAAGTTTTGAGGATGAATTGCTCGGCTGCGGCGAACCCGCCGTCGAGATAAATTGCGGCGATAATCGCTTCGAGCGTACCGGCGGCGATCGAGCCGGAAAGCGCCCTGGTTTTGTCAATCCCTTTTCCGACAATCGTAAAATTCTGCAGTCCCAGGGAACCGGCTACTTTGGCGCAAATCTTTCGTGAAACCAGCATGCTCTTGATCTTGGTCAGGTCTCCTTCCAGGTAACTGGGGAACCGGGCGAAGAGCGTCTGGCAGATAACCAAAGCCAGCACGGAATCGCCGAGGAACTCCAGCCTTTCGTTACTGTGTATTCGCGACGGCGCATGTGAAGAATGTGTCAGCGATTCAACCAGCAGCGGGCGGTTCTTGAAATGATAGCCAAGCAACTCCTCGAGCCGCACGAGAGTTTTGTTATCCATCTGTCTTTGTCCTGTCATTGCAACAGAAGCAAGCAGATTACGAAAGCCGCCGATGGGACGGACTTCGCAACAGGCTCGCCAAAATCTATTTGCACTATATTATAAGGCAAAAACCGGCTTTGTCAATATCGGGGCAAATATTCTTCAGGAACTTACCAGTTGCAAACCCGCCAGGGCCAGAAACTGGTCCTCGACAAACTCAAAGACACTGTCGAGGCCTGTCACCGTGAAGACCTTGTATACCCGGGGCTTTACGGATGAAATCGCCAGGCGGCGATCGCAGTCAACCAGCGCCTTTCGCAGCTTCAAGAGCTTGGCAATGCTGGATGAGGTGATGAGATCTATGTCAGCGAAGTCGACGACGACATCGCAATCACCCTTGTCGGCCACCATCGCGTTTACGGCCTGGAGTTCCTCGGCCAATTGAGGCTCCTGGGCCAGATTTACGAGAATAATATTGTCGGACCACTGCTGAACGCCCATAAAACACTCCTTATGTCAAATCAATATGTACACTTGGTTTATCGGCAGTGCAAATACGCGGGTTAATCAAAATCTCGCTGCAACAGAATCGGCCCTGACGAGATACCCGCAGTCGCCAAAGTCCGAGAACATATGGGCGATTTTGCTTGATATTCAGTGCGGTCTCGACTATAATGTTAGCAGGGTCATTTAACGCACAAATACTCTTTGCGAATCGGGAGGTCGGCTGATATGAATGCGAAAAAACGAATTCGGACGAAGATGTCTGTCTTGCTTATCATCCTGGCGTGCGGGATGGTGTCTGCGGCGTTTGCCGCCGAGGGGAAACGCTGGGAACATGAGAAAATGGACCTTCGCATGACCGGCAAAGGCCGTGTCAAAGGTATACGCTACCCCAAGGGCAAGAAACCCCTTCTCCTGAAAGAAAGGAGGCGGAGACTAAGAGCCTCCGCGACAGATACCGGCATAGCGTCAACTTCCTCGACGACGGTCAAATCCCTGACCACGCCGCCGGCAGGATCGGTATCGGTGAATGTTATCGACTCGCCGCCTGTCGATGGTTTCATACCGTGGATCGTTGTCGGTACAAGCAACGCGAAGTCCGGCAGCGACGACCTTGACTTTGCGGCGCATCCTGCCCAGGGCGTCGGCATGGGGGCAACGGTGGATTTGACGACCAATTACGCCATCGGGATTTTCGATACCGGCGCCAGCACGCATGTCATGGGGTATGCCGCCGCCTCTCGACTCGGTCTGACAAATTCTGAATTTATGACGGAAAATATTATCGAAATAACAGGTGTTACAGGCTCAATTGAAACGAAGGTCAGTTATCCGTTAGGTATTTTCGCCGGAGGCCTGGACCTGCTCGAACCAAACGGTCTTGATGAAAGCGAGTACCTCTTAAATGATACGTCAGCAATGGTCGGCACGATAAATACCTCAATCATCATCGGCTTGGACAACGGTCCGACAAATCCCGATCTGCCCACCGCGCTGGGCTCGCCTCTCAACGTCTATTACACGACCGTTTTCCGCAATAATCAGCCCGTAACCGTCAGGCACAACGAACAATCCTACACCGCTCCCAGCATAGAAATATACCAGCCCTACAGCCTCAGCATCCCGGATTACCCGATAAAACTTCCGCTGGAACTGCGCCCCATGGGCGGCATTTCCGTACAGTACACACCGTCCCTCAACTTTTATAACTTCGCCGACGAGTTCGATATTTTCAATCTTGACTTTTCCTTTGACACACCCGGCAGTCCATCCGTGGTCATGGGCAATCTCTCACAGAGCGTGACCTTCGTCCACAGTGTTGACATGACCGACAATGGCAACAGCGCTTATGACAAAAACCGCTTTCTGCTCGATACGGGCGCCCAGGTATCCGTAATCGGGTCGAGGATCGGTGCTCGTCTCGGCCTGGACCCGGCAAACCCGGACTTTATGGTAGAGATACAGGGGGTTACCGGGCCGCCAACCGACAAACCGGGTTTTTACATCGATTCGGTAAATATTCCTGCCCTGGGCGAGTGGCTGAGGTTTACAAATGTTCCCGTCGTGCTGCTGGATGTTGCATCGCCGGAGGGCGGCTCGTTCGACGGAATAATCGGAATGAATCTGTTTACTGAGTACAATTTTGTACTCAGAGGCGGCGGACTCTTCCTGACGGACGATCCCGTCATAGAGCTTGAAC
>JAGHBX010000334.1 GCA_021160785.1 Planctomycetota bacterium
AGATCCCGTTTCCCCCTCCCTGCAAAAACCCACCTACCCCCACGGCCAGGCAGGCGCATTCTACGGCAAATTCCCTCCACTGGTAAACCCCTGTCGAAAACCCGGCGAGTGGCAGACCTACGACATCATCTTCCACGCACCCAAACCCGCTGCCGACGGCAAGAAAGTCATACCAGGCTCCTTTACCGTTTTATACAACGGCGTCCTCGTCCAGGACAACGTACCCGTCAAGGGCTCAACAACCGCCTCAGCATTCAAAGGCGCAGCCCCCAAAGGCCCGTTAATGCTACAGGACCACGGAAACCCGGTCCGATATCGAAACATCTGGATCAGACCGCTGAATTAATCACGGCAATCATCAGGGCGGCCTCTGTGGTCGCCCTGATTGTTTATCCGGGGGAATATGCTTTCGTTTTTGGTCTGCAGGGGGTACAAGTATGCCTGTTGAGAATTGTTGAAACGGGTTTTTGCAGGAACACGACCGATGAAAAAGGGCGAATACACAATCTCTGTTACGCTTGTGATCATCTCGATTGCCTTGTTACAGTTGGGCTGCCTGGAGGCAACCGGATCACAGGCAAGGTACCAAGCGAGTTGGGAGTCTCTGGACGCTCGGCCTATGCCGGAGTGGTTCAACGAGGCCAAGTTCGGGATATTTGTTGTTTGGGGGCCATATTCTGTACCGGCCTGGAAAGACCGGGGGTATTCCGAGTGGTACGGCAACCACATGAGGCGAAAGGGTTCGCCGACGCAGAAATTTCATGAGCGGGTTTATGGGGCGGATTTTAAGTATGAGCAGTTTGCAGAGATGTTCACCGCCGAGTTGTGGGATCCGGACTTCTGGGCGGATTTGTTTGTCAGGTCCGGGGCGAAATATGTGGTGACAACTGCAAATTATCATGACGGCTTCTGCCTCTATCCATCCGAGTACGATGGAACCGCCAACACCGACAAGTGGAACAGCACCGAAGTTGGACCAATGCGAGATCTGTTGGGCGAGCTTAACGCCGCCGGCGAAAAACGCGGGCTCAAAATGGGCATCTACTATTCGCTTTATGAATGGTATCATCCGCTGTGGCTCGAGGACCGGGATCGGTATGCGATCGAGAAGTTCCATCCGCAGTTCAAGGAGGTGGTGACCAAATACAAACCACCGGTGATTTTCCTGGATGGCGACTGGGAGATGGATTACAAGCGATGGCGAAGCGAGGAGTTGGCGGCGTGGCTGTTCAACGATTCGCCGGTAGCCGATTATGTCGTTGTCAACGACCGGTGGGGGAAATGTCGCGGGCAGCACGGCTCGTATTACGAAAGCGAGTACGGCGGCGGCTCGGGCTGGATCGATCATCCGTGGCAGGAGGACCGCGGCATCGGACACAGCTACGGGTATAACCGCAATGAGACGATCGACGATTATGATTCCGCCGAGGGATTGATTCGAATGCTCTCGAAGGTGTGCGGCAACGGCGGCAATTATCTGCTCGACGTCGGACCGACCGCCGACGGCCGGATACCGGTGATCATGCAGGAGCGATTGTTGCAGATCGGCGACTGGCTGAATGTCAACGGCGAAGCGATTTACGGTTCGGCGGGCAGCCCGTTTCGACCGCGAAAGTTCGATTGGGGAACGTGCACTCTCAAGCCCGGCAAACTTTACCTGCATGTATGGGGGCTCAGGTCCGGCGAGATCGAACTGCCGGGTTTGACCAACAAACCGAAGACGGTGTATATGCTCGCCGATAAGTCAAAACAACCTCTCACGGCGAAACATGATGAGTCGGGGCTTTCGATACGATTGCCTGATGAACTCCCCGGTGAGGCGGTCTCGATCATTGTGGTGGAAATCGACGGCGAGTGCGTCGTGGATACGACGATCCGGCAGCGGGCCGACGGAACGGTGGTCCTGCGGGCAATCGAAGCGGATATTCACGGGGCGAGCCCCCGGTACGAATCAGGCGTCAAGGACCAGATAGGGTACTGGCAAGACCCCGCCGATTCGATCAGTTGGACGTTTGAAGTTACCCGGCCGGGACGTTTCGACGTGGAGTTGCGATATTCCTGCGCCGCCGGCGCCGGGGGGAGCAGGTTTGTGGTTTCGGTGGGGCAAAACGAGATCGTCGGACAGACAGAAGAATCAGGCGCCTGGGATGTCCATCGTACAGACAAAATCGGCAGGCTTGAACTGGACGACGCAGGAAGTTATACTCTGACGATACAGCCAAAGGCCGAGCCCACGTGGAAGTCCATGGGGACCAACAAAGTGATTCTGAAACTGGTTAAGTGAAATCGAGCGAGCAACAGGTTTCATGCGGATACAAACCAAAAACAAAAAGATCGAGCATTTCTTTGTAGTCGTCAACGTGCTCACCTCCGTCGTTGTTACGGCAACATTTGTCCTGCTTTACGGGTTCGATGAGCCTCAAGTTTTCTCCGTCAGGACGCTGCATATCATACAGATCGTCGCCTTTTTCGTCTTTGTTATCGAGAAGCTCGCGCGTTTCGTGAACAGCTTTTCCAGGCGGGAATTTCTGGCGGTCAACTGGTTCGAGATACCGCTGCTGATCGCTTTGATAGTGCTGGTCTTCGGCGCACACAAGTGGTTTGCCGACCCCGGCGGCATGATAATGTTCTCGCTGGGCACGTATCTCATATGCCAGGTGGTGACCAAAGCGTGCAGGAGTTGCGTGGACCTGGCGGCGTCGGGACGCAATCCGACTACGGCGCTCATCGCCGTATTTATGATACTCATCGTAACCGGCGCCGGCCTGCTCATGCTGCCGCGGTTCCACAATCTCGAACACATGAGTTTCATCGACGCTCTTTTCACCTCCACCAGCGCAACATGCGTAACCGGCCTTATCGTGAAGGATACGGGCAGCGATTTTACGACGATGGGCCAGGTAGTAATCCTGGGCCTTATCCAGTTGGGCGGGCTGGGCATTGTTATTTTCGGCGCGGTCCTTGCCCTGCTGCTGGGTCAGGCTCTAAGCGTCCGGGAATCGGTCGCCATGCAGGACCTCTTGAGCACGCAGACATTAGGGCGGATTTCGCAGATGATAGGATTCATCTTTGTCGCCACGATTCTCATCGAAGCTGTCGGCGCACTGAGCATGCTCAATATGTGGAACGACGTCGCGCCGGTGGCTCAGCTTGCCGGCCGGCGATGGTTCTACAGCATCTTCCACTCGATCAGCGCATTTTGCAACGCAGGCTTTAGCCTTTTCCCCAAGAGCCTTATCGACTATGACGACCATATCGGCCTCTATGGCGTCATCGCACCGCTGATCGTCCTGGGCGGGCTGGGATTCGGCGTACTCTATAATCTCTTCCAGGTCTTTTACGATCGCGTAAAACGGTCCATAAGACGACGACTTAACCGGGGGGTTGTTTTTGAAAAGGCGCCGCCGATGAAGATACGTCTCCAGACGAAGGTCGTCCTGAGCACCAGCGCGATTCTGATTATCGTCGGCGCGATCGTGCTTATGACCCTGGAGCACTATTCGCCGCAGCCCGATCATGACAGCCGGTTCAAGTGCGCCCTGTTTCAGTCGATTTCCGCACGAACGGCGGGTTTTAATACGGTCGATATCGCGGCGCTGTCGGATGCGAGCAAGATTCTTCTGATGTCGCTGATGTTTGTGGGCGGCTCGCCAAGCTCCACCGCCGGGGGAATCAAAACGGTTACGCTTGCCGTCATAATCATGGTCGCCTACGCGACCTTGCGCAAGCGCCCCGACGTCGAGATCTTCAGGCGATCGGTCAGCCTCGCCGTTGTCGGACGGGCGATAACGGTCGGCCTGCTGTTTTTGGCCATCCTGTTGGGGGGAACATTCCTGCTGAGTATCACCGAAAGACAGAGTGGATTTGATTTAATCGATATCATGTTTGAGGTATCTTCGGCACTGGGAACCGTCGGCCTAAGCGCCGGCGTAACGGGCTCTTTGACAACCGCCGGAAAACTGATTATCATAGCCACCATGCTCGTCGGACGGCTGGGGCCGTTGACGCTGCTGGCGGCGATAACTTTTAATCTAAAGCCCGTCAGATATGAGTACCCCAGCGAGCCGATCATCGTAGGATAATTATAGCGGCGCGCGGCAGTTTGGGTATCATTGCCGTTATGAGCGTGTGATATTTAAGGAACGCCGAATATGAGACGTTTTGCAGTTATAGGATTAGGCAGGTTCGGGCAGAAACTGGCGATTGCCCTTTCGATGAGCGGCGCCGAAGTAATCGCCATCGACCGCGACCGAACGCGGGTGGACAGCATTCGCGACCAGGTTACCCATGCCGTGCGTCTGGACAGCACCGACGCCGAGGCCCTTCGCGCCCAGGGCGTGGACCGCGTCGACGCGGCGATTGTCGGTATGGGACAGGGAGGCGAGGCCTTTGAAGCGGCGATCATGACCGTCGTGAGCCTCAAGGCAATGGGCATCAAGCGGATCGTCGCCCGCGCCCAGAGCCTCACGGCCGGCGAGGTTTTTTCCGCCGTCGGCGCTACGGAAGTCGTTTATCCCGAAATCGAGACCGCACAGCGATGGGCCTATAAGCTCATCGCGCCGCACATCAGCGAAAAAATCGATTTCGCACCGGGCTACAGCCTCGCCAGAATCACCGCACCGAAAAACTTCGTAGGAAAGACGGTGAAGGATTTGCAGTTGCGGCAGAAATACAACGTTAATCTCGTCAGTATCAAGCGGGGCGGCGATGACGAAAAGAAAGACTCAGGCGACATCATCAATGTTCCCATGCCCGACACCGAGATTTTCGCCGGCGACATCCTCATGATCACCGGCTCTGAAACGGACCTGGCGAAGATGCCGCAGGAGTAGCGCCAACCTTGAACGACACCGACAACAACCGGATATACATCTCCGATCTCGACGGCACACTCTTGAGAAACGACGCGACCCTGTCGTCCTATACCCGACAGAAAATCTGCGAACTGCTCGATTCGGGCATCCATTTCACCATCGCCAGCGCCCGCAGTTTCAATTCGCTCAGGCCTATGCTCGATGGCATACCTTTTCAACTTCCGATTATCGAAATCAACGGCGCATTCATCACCGATTTCCAAACAGGGCGACACCTGGTCATCAACAAGATACAAAGCCACATCGTCGAGCGGATCTTTTCATGCATAACCGCACACAACCTGCTGCCCTTCATCTCGACCTTCAACGGCCAAGAGGACTGTCTCTATTTTCAGGACATTATTACCGACGCGATGCAGTGGTACCTAAACGACCGCACGGCAAACGAAGACAGCAGACTCAGACACGTTGACGATCTTACGACCGCCTTCAACGACGATTGTATATCGCTAAATGTCATGGGCCCGCGCCGGCAGGTCGAACATCTCGCCGGTGAACTGGACCGCCAACTCGGCGACAGCCTGGAGAACTTCTTTTTTGAGAACCCCTATTCGCCCGGCGGGTGGTGGCTGACAATCCACGACATAAAGGCCTGCAAGTCAATCGCGATCAGGGAACTGGCGGATCTGGCGGGTTTTCGCATGGATGACCTGACGGTTTTCGGCGATAACCTGAACGACGTCAAGATGTTCAAGACCGCCGCCCGCGCCGTCGCCGTCGCCAACGCAACCGACGAAATCAAGCAATACGCCAATCACGTCATCGGCTCAAACGAAGAAGACAGCGTCGTAAAATTCATCCTCCACGAATCAAACCTCCCGCTGGAATAGCCTGCCAGGACACTCTCTATCCAGATAATCAAGACTGGAACGAAAAAAAAAGCAGCGTCGAGGAGGGGCGACGCTGCTCGTTTACGGGTCTAATCCCCCGACCCGGTATCAAAGGAGAAGGATAACTCGTTAACCGGCGGTATCCTTACAACCGTTGGCTCTACATATGTTCACCATATCCTACGCCAACGGCCGCGGAACGGTTCAACAAAACCCCCAACCCCCGTTTTTCGCCGAAAAATGCGGTTCCCCCGGACGAACCATGCCTGAAAATCAACCATCGCTATCTTGCACCTTTGCGTCCTTCGCGGCGGCGGTCGGCTTCTTTCAAGAGCCGCTTGCGAATACGAATCGACTTGGGGCATATCTCGACAAGCTCGTCGTCCTGGATATACTCAAGCGCCAGCTCGAGCGACATCTTCCGCGCAGGCCGAATCTTCGCCGAATCGTCCTTGCCGGACGCCCGAACATTAGTAAGCTGCTTGTTCCTGGCGACGTTTACCGGGATGTCCTTGTCCTTGCAGTGCTCGCCGACGACCTGCCCTTCGTAGACCTGATCGCCCGGTTCGACGAAAAATATCCCGCGGTCGTACAACGCGTCGAGCGCATACGCCGTCACCTGCCCCGTCGTGGTGGCGATCGTTACGCCGGCCTTTCGCTGCGGTATAGTGCCTCGCATCGGCTCGTAACGCTCGAACGTATGATGCATTATCGCCCGCCCCTGTGTGGCGTTCAGCATCCGCGTATGAACACCGAACAGACCCCGCGACGGAATCATAAATTCCATATGCACAAAATCGCTCGCCCCGCTCTTTGCCTCGATGCTCACAATCTCGCTTCGCCGGTCGCCAAGAAGGCTCATCACGGCATTCTGGCAGTCCAGCGGACAATCCACCGCCAGCAGCTCTATCGGCTCGTGCCGCCGGTCCTCGATAACCCGCAAAATCACGCTCGGCTTACCGACGCAAATCTCGTAACTTTCGCGCCGCATATTCTCGAGCAGTATCCCAAGGTGCATCAGCCCCCGGCCGCTAACGTTAAACTCTTCGGGCGTCCGCCCCGGATCGACCCGCAGCGCGACGTTCTGCTGAAGCTCCTTTTGCAGCCTTTCGCCGATCTGCCTGCTCGTAATGTATTTCCCGTCCCTGCCGGCAAAGGGCCCGTCATTTACCCGAAACGTCATCGTCATCGTAGGATCGTCAACGGCGATAACCGCCAGCGGCGAAGGCCGATCCGCACACGCAATCGTGTCGCCGATATCGACCGGGTCCAGCCCCGATATAGTGCATATATCGCCTGCCCGGACCGCGGCAACCCTCTTCCTGCCAAGCCCGTCGAACTGATGGATCTGCATAACCTTCTGCTGCGTGTGCAGGCCCTGTTTGTCGATAACCGTAACCGGCTCCGCTTCGCTGATCTGCCCGGCGAACACACGCCCTATCGCGACTCGCCCCACGTAATCGGAGTGCTCAAGGTTGGTCACAAGCATCTGAAGCGGCGCCTCGGCGTCCACTTTGGGAGCGGGAACATTCTTGATTATCGCCTCGAAAACCAACTGCAGATTCTCACCTTTTTCACCTGCCTCCGCCGTCGCCCATCCCTCCTTCGCCGATGCAAATATCACCGGAAAATCCATCGCCTCGTCGTCCGCCCCCAACCCGACAAGCAGATCGAACACTTCATTGACGACGTCGTCCGGCCGGCTGTTGGCGCGGTCAACCTTGTTCACCACAACGATCGGCCTGAGCTTATGCTCCAGCGCCTTGCCCAACACAAATCGCGTCTGAGGCATCGGGCCCTCGAAGGCGTCCACCACCAACAAAACGCCGTCGGCCATCTTCAAAACACGCTCCACCTCCCCGCCAAAATCCGCATGGCCGGGCGTATCGATAAGGTTAATCTTGTACTCGCTGCCCTCTGCGTCCGTATATCCGACCGCACAGTTCTTGCTCAAAATGGTTATCCCGCGCTCCCGCTCTAACGGGTTGGAGTCCATAATCAGACCATGCTGCCCCCCGGCAAGTTTGTCAAGTTCCTCATTGCGAAACATACCCGACTGGTACAGAAGCTGATCGACCAACGTAGTCTTGCCGTGATCGACATGGGCGATTATCGCAACATTGCGAATAAAGTCCGAATACATCAAAAATTCCCAAAAAAAATCAAAACCCACAAACAACAATAACGAAAAACGAGCCCCACACCCCCTGCGGCCTTCATCTCTGACGAGCAAAACCCAATACTATAACCCATACACCCCCCGCTGTCAAACCATCCAAAAATCCACCCCCAAAATAGGGGACAGTTACCAATTTCCGCCCTGAAAATACAGGGGACGGTGGGGCTGTTGAAAAACCTCGCCGCGGATCCCGGGTGCCACCGTCAATCCCGATATATCGGGGTTGGCGGTGTTTATCACGCCCAAACGAGTTTGAGCGTGTCGCCTGCGTTTAGTGGGGTGGTTTCCAATCGATGATTTCCAAATCGGGGAGTGCAATTTTTAGTTTTTCGCGGCCTTGCGCAGTTGCCTTTGCTTC
>JAGHBX010000424.1 GCA_021160785.1 Planctomycetota bacterium
CTCGTATGACTCGACCGTTAAATCAGCGTCATGGCCTGGAAGTTGTAACTGTAGCTGTTGCCGTCGGGGTCGAACCCTATGCCAAATGGTGTGCTGTTTCCGGCGTAGTCGATGAGTTCCAGAAGTGAGGAGGAGTATGGGACGACGGTAAAATCGGTTTGGAAATTGAAGGGATTATCAAAAATGTCCCACACCCAGGAGTTCTCGTCGTTTATCTGACTGAAAGTTATGACCAGGTCTCCGTCGACAAGGTCGTAGCTGTAGCCGCTCAACAGGCCGCCGAAATCCTGGAAGAAATCGCCGCTGTCGTTATCAATATTGGCGACGAAATCCAGGGGCGGATTGTCCACTATGTGCATATGTAGATTGTTGTCCCAGTTCGTAATGCCTTGAATTGTGAGGACCGCTTCGGTGATTATGCTTCCTTCCGGGATGTCCAGGTCATCACCACTGATGCCCCACGTATAGTAACGATCCGAACTCATCGTTTCGGCGAAAGCCGATGTACAGAAGCAGGTGACAATCGCCCACACAATTACGTTTAACATATTGTGGCGAGATATATTCATTTTTCTGTCCTGTCCGTTTCTAAACCTAAGTTAATGTCGGACACTTCAGTGCAAAAACTTTGCACCCCCATTTGACAGTCGTTTCCACAATAAAACTATAAGAAATGTTATCCAGCCGGTCAAATACGCCCAGCCCCGCCAATGCCGCAGAGTCCCATAAAACACGCACCGGCACCACGCAGTCCATGCCACCGGATATCTCAGCGAAGCTTTTTGGCGATGATCTCATGATCCATCCCTGGCTCAAATGGGGTTGCCTCTGCAGTGCTCGATATTGGATACGGCCCTGACAACCTGCGGTTAGTTTATGCCCCCGCCGGCTGGTTGCCAATGGTTTTTTCGGTTCATCCGGTGAGTTGTTGATTTGGGACAACATGGGTTGTAAGTGTAGATATGGATGGTGGTTATGTTTTTGTGGGGGGTTTTTGCGTCGGGTGTGTGTTGCAAATGCTAAACATGGTTGTTTAATCAATACAACGTTTTTTATCGGGCGCTGGTGAGCTTAGACTTAAATCCGCGGGTGAATGGACGTTTTTGGCTTGATTCGGGGATAGTTTGGCGTCGGCCAAGGCAATTGGCACAGTTGTTGCACTTTACAGCGGGTGTGTTTGGATGGTCCCGATATGGAGAAAAGAATGAGCAAACAGGAGAAAGAAAGAGGGTAAACGATGAATGAGGCATTCTTCCAGAAGAAACTACACGAACTGGTCAGCGAAATCGGGGCAATGCCCAACTCTCAGCAGAAGAAGCTGCTGCTGTTAGCCAAGAAAACCCAGGAAACACACAAGCAAATCAAGAAAAGCGTCCACAACCTCCAGGAGTCGCTGGATTACCTCCGGGTGAGCATCAAATACATTCTGTTTGATCTGGAGGCGACAAGACGGGAAAACACATACCTCAAGAAGCTGCTGGAAGACAAAAAATAGCCTTTGATTGCGTTTTCTTCCGTCGAACCAAAAACGAATGTCCTGTGACATTACCGGTGGGGGCTTTTTATACCAATCACGAGGGCTGCTGTAGCCGCCTTTGGGCTAAAAACTGTGTTTTTTGGCCTGTCACGCCAAAGTCGCAGCCCGATTACGTCGATACTACAAGTAGAATATTTCTCTGCCACTCCAGGAAAAATGACTGTGGTCAATAAGCGAACAATTGTGAAACCGTGGCATATAAATTACGGCCAACGGGCGCCGAACGCTTGGCGACGCCGATAAGCCGGTCGCAATTGTTTGACAGTTCCTGCAAGTGTGGTAGAATCCGTTGTTTTGAGGCAGATACTCTTAGAAGCAAGCAATAGAAGGAAGAGGTAATTATGTTTGAACGTTTTACCGATCGGGCCAGGAAGGTTATGGCGCTGGCAAATCAGGAGGCCCAGCGGTTCAATCACGAGTACATCGGGACTGAGCATATTCTCCTGGGGTTGGTCAAGGAGGGCAGCGGCGTCGGCGCCAATGTTCTAAAAAATCTTGATGTGGATATTAAGAAGCTGCGTCTGGAGATAGAAAAACTCGTAAAAAGCGGGCCCGACATGGTAACCATGGGCAAGCTGCCCCAGACCCCCAAGGCCAAGAAGGTCATCGAGTATGCCATCGAAGAGGCGCGGGCATTGAACCACAATTATGTGGGCACCGAGCACATCCTGCTCGGACTCCTCCGTGAGACGGAGGGAATTGCCGCACAGGTCCTGATGAATCTCGGTCTCAAGCTCGAAGATGTTCGCCAGGAGGTTCTCAACCTCCTTGGCGCCGGCGTTGACAACGCCTACCAGGGCATGGGCATGAAAATGACACCGGCTGCCGGTCAGAAGCAGAAGAGCAAGACGCCTGCCCTGGACAGTTTCGGAAGAGACCTCACCGAACTTGCCGCCAAGGAGGAACTCGATCCGGTCATCGGCAGACTAAACGAAATCGAGCGTCTGATTCAGATACTGTGCCGACGCACGAAGAACAACCCCGTCCTCCTGGGCGAGGCTGGTGTGGGCAAGACGGCGATCGTCGAAGGGCTTGCTCAACTGATTATCAAGCATGAAGTGCCCGAGATTCTGAAGAACCGACGGCTTGTCGTGCTGGATCTGGCGATGATGGTTGCCGGCACCAAGTATCGTGGCCAGTTCGAGGAGCGCATCAAGGCGGTGATCAACGAGGTCCGCCGGGCTCGAAACGTCGTTTTGTTTGTCGATGAACTCCACACCCTGGTCGGTGCAGGCGGCGCAGAAGGCGCGATTGACGCCTCCAACGTGCTAAAGCCGGCGCTTTCGCGGGGTGAGGTTCAGTGTATCGGAGCGACGACCTATGACGAGTATCGAAAGTACATCGAGAAGGATGCGGCGCTGGAGCGTCGATTCCAGACGATTCCCGTCGAGCCGCCGTCGAAGGAGGAGACTGTCGATATCTTAAAGGGCCTGCGAGATCGTTACGAGCAGCACCACAAGGTGAAGTTTACCGACGAGGCGCTGTATCAGGCAGTCGAGCTTTCTTCACGCTACATTTCCGGTCGCTGCCTTCCGGACAAGGCGATTGACGTGATTGACGAGGCAGGCGCCCGTATTCGACTGAAGAACATGACGCCGCCCCCGGATTTAGCCGAGATCGAGACGAAGATTGCAGACCTGCAGAAGGAAAAGGACAACGCTGTCAAGAGCGCCGATTACGAGCAGGCTGCGGCATTGCGCGATCAGGCCCAGACTCTTCTGGACGACAAGTCGCGTGTGCAGCAGGAATGGCAGGAAAAAACCGGCCAAGTCGCCGGCAAGGTCGATGTGGAGGTCATCGCCGAGGTCGTCAGCAAGATGACCGGTGTTCCTCTGACACGTCTGGAGAAGCAGGAAGCCCAGCGACTGCTGGAACTCGAAGCCGAGCTTCACAATACGGTCGTCTCGCAGGAAGAGGCGATTCATGCCGTCGCCAAGGCCGTGCGTCGCGGTCGCAGCGGCCTCAAGGATCCGAATCGCCCGATGGGCAGCTTTATATTCATCGGTCCCAGCGGTGTGGGCAAGACACTTCTGGCGCGGGCGCTCGCCGAGTTTATGTTCGGAAACGCCGATGCACTGATCCAGATCGACATGAGCGAGTACATGGAAAAGCACAACGTCAGCCGGCTCGTCGGAGCGCCTCCCGGATATGTGGGTTATGAAGAGGGCGGCCAGCTCACCGAGCGTATTCGTCGCAAACCCTATGCCGTCCTGCTGCTCGACGAAATTGAAAAGGCGCATTCCGACGTCTACAACATGCTGCTCCAGATAATGGAAGAGGGCAGGCTCACCGATTCGTTCGGTCGTCATATCGACTTCAGGAACGTGATCCTGATCATGACCAGCAACATCGGCGCAGAGCTCATCAAGAACCAGGCCGGTTTCGGCTTCGGCAAGCGAACGGAAGAAGCCAACTACGAAAAAATGAAGGAAATGCTAAACAAGGAAATCGAGCGGCATTTCCGCCCCGAGTTCTTGAACCGCCTCGACGCACAGATCGTCTTCAAGGCGCTGACGCGCGACGATTTGACGACGATTGTCGAATACGAACTCAACAAGGTATTCAAACGCCTCATCGAGCACGGCCTGCATCTCGACCTCAATAAGGCGACCAAGGAGTTCCTCATTGACAAGGGTTACAATCCCGAGTTCGGAGCACGACCGCTCAGAAGGGCGATCGAGCATTACATCGAGGACCCGCTTTCAGAGAGCCTGCTAAAGGGCGAGTTCAAGGACAAGAGCGTCATCAAAATCACCGTCCTCGACGAAGAGCACCTCAAATTCGAAGGAATAAAAGCAGACAAAAAAATTGACGACAAAAGCGCAGTAGTACACGCAGAAGGCGAAGCAAAATAACAACCTGATACCAAAATCGCAACGGGCAGAGACCAAACAAAACCCTCTCTGCCCGTTTTACATGCGCCTCGCCGGCACAACCACCACTCCCCCACGCTGTCATCCCGACCACAGCCCTGAAAAGGCGACACAACACAACCCTTCAATTCCGCCTTGACAAGAAAAACGGCCCAGGATATGATTTTGTACGTTATCAGGGGGTATGCGGAGATTGCTCTACTATGAAAAAAAAACAGGCAAGAGAAAAATCAACTAAAGTAAAAGCCCGTGATAAAGTTATTCTTGTCTGGACAGGAAAGATTGCATTAATTTTATCATTGGTATTGTTTCATGTAATACTCGCCTGTTACGCATTCAAACCAGATACTTTTGCTGCATTGACTTTTTATCCTGTTTGGGCATGGGGACTTCTTGGCATAACTCTCTCCATTGCTAGTTTTCTTTGCAAAAAATGCATTCCAGTTTTTTTGATTATAAGCTGGCTTGCTTTTACCCTGATCTTTGCTGAAGAACCTCGAAGTCTTATAAGGAGTATTTACATTTCAGATTCAAAGTGGCAAAGGCTCCCTGAGGAAAAAAGAATTGTCGTCATCTCATTGAACTGTGCTGGTGGCAATTTGGGTGCTGTCCGTGAAATACTGCCATATAATCCTGACGTTGTATTACTTCAGGAAGTACCTCCCAGTCAGGAAGATATTCAGGCTTTCGCAGAGGAAATGTTTGAGGGTGATGCTGCAATAGCATATGGACCCGACACTGCAATTATTGTCAGGGGAGAACTTGAAGAGGTGCCTCTTGACAAACCCAGGAATATATTTATGACTCAGGCGCGAATTCGCTTGAAATCAGGATATGAGTCTGAGGTGATTTGTATTCGCTTAAAGCCTCCCGTGATAGACATCAACATTTTATCTCAGGACTGCTGGATTAAGCACAGGGATGATCGAAAATCCAGACGTAAGCAAATTGAGCAAATTATGGAACAAGTCAATAGTATTCCCAGCAAAGTGCCAATTATCCTGGGAGGAGATTTTAATGTTCCTGCCAGGGACGGTTGCCTAAGAGCACTTCAAACCATGTTATCAGATACGTTTTCTAAAGGTGGTGTTGGCTGGGGACATACGGCTCTTAATTCCGTACCACTTTTCAGGGTTGACCAGATATGGGCAAGCTCAGATTTCAATCCTGCATCTGTCTTCGCAAAAAAAACAAAACACTCCGATCATCGAATGGTTATATGCTACTTAGAAGTCCAATGACCCCAAGGAGTTTTTCCCACTGCCTTTTTTCCATCATCAACGATAACATTAAATGGACCTGGTCCATTTATTTGTAGATATATCAGCTACACTTAACCGCCCCAACAGAACTCACAAAATCAGCAGTTAATTTTATTATATATTTGACAAACGCCAAACAGTATGGTATAATACGTCGTAATTGAGGATGAAGCTACACCGAAAACAGGGGGAGGCACAAACCATGCCCACAAAACCACCGCATCAAGTTCCAGGCCAGGAATCTCAATATCAGCATTCCCACCTGATCTGTGCGCGCCCAAAAACGCGAAAAGAACCCAATTTGTTCCATCCCTACCATCCGCCGACCCAAAAATACGAAACGAACCCAATCCTCGCCCCCGTTGTCATCCCGAGCGTCGGGCTGCGGAGCGAAGCGCAGCGGCCCAAAGTCGAGGGATCCACTCAATCACCATCGCCGAAGGCGATTCCAAACAAACAAATCCAATTTACCATCCCACCCCCCAAATGCGCAAAACAAACCCAATCCCTCGTACCGCCAGCGTCTCGCCGGCCTCCCCAGCCCAAAAATACGAAACGAACCCAATTCCGGCCCGGCCAACCGCCAAAAGCCAACAGCCAACAACCGCTTTTACAAAACAAACCCAATTTCCTCCGGTCTCAAATTTCAGATCTCAGATTTCCCCCACCCATCCAAAATATGCAAAACAAACCCAATTACCGTACCGCTGGCGTCTCGCCGGCCAAACCACCCCCCAAATGCGCAAAACGAACCCAATCCCATCCCGCTGGTACCCCAATTCCGCGAAACGAACCCAATTTCCAGCAACCAATCTACAATATACAGTATACAATCTACAATCCCTCCTGTCCGCGAGATTTGACAAACCTCACCCGGTTGCTTATAATAAATATCTGGAGCAGTACTCTATTAGGCGACCCGGTTACTCTTGAAAGGGCGGTTTCATGGAAAACAAGCTAAATAGCAGTCAAAGCGGCTTATCCCGGCGCGATTTTGTCAAGGCTTCCGCTGCCGTGTCCGTTGGCGCGGTCCTGCCGATGAACAGGGCCTTTGCCGCCGGTTCCGACAGGATTCGGCTCGGTGTCATAGCCTGCGGCGGCAGAGGGCGACACGATTCGACCAAATGCCTCCAGGCCGACCCCAACGTCGAACTCGTTGCAATGGGCGATATGTTCGCCGACCGCCTTGACGCCACCAGAAAAGGGCTCAAAGCAAGCTTCGGCAGCCGCATCAAGGCCACCGGCGACACATGCTTTCTCGGCTTTGACGCATACAAGAAGGTATTAGCTTCCGACGTCGACATGGTCATCCTGACCACACCTCCGGGCTTTCGCCCGCAGCACCTAAGGGCCGCCATCGAAGCAGGCGTACACGTTTTCATGGAAAAACCGGTTGCCGTCGACCCCGTCGGCGTCCGCTCTGTCATCGCCTCCGGCGAGCTTGCCGACAAAAAAGGTCTCACCATCGTCGCCGGGACACAGATGCGGCGCATTAACCACCTCGTCGCCGGTATCAAGAGAATCCGCGACGGCGCCCTCGGCGACATCCTCGGCGGCCAATGCCTGCGTATCGGCGGCGGCATGTTAGGCTGGGGACCCAAACCCCGCAAAGCCGAGTGGACCGACATGGAATGGCAACTGCGTCGCTGGCTGTTCCTGACATGGCTCTCGGGCGACTTCATTGCCGAAATGCACGTACACAACCTCGACCTGCTAAACTGGGTCATGGGTTCGCACCCGGTAAAGGTCTTCGCCCTGGGCGGCCGACAGGTCCGAACCGCACCCGAGTACGGCGATGTCTACGATCACATCACAGCCGAATACGAATACCCAAACGGCGTCCGCATCCAGTACATGGGCAGCCAGATCGACGGCGTGACAGGCCGAAACGACCTCAACTTCGCCGGCACAAAAGGCACAGTCTACATGGACTTCGCCAACTTCATCATCAAGGGACCCAACGCCTACACCTACGACGGCGCCCGAAACGACCCCTGCATCCAGGCGCACACCGACCAGATCGACGCCATCCGCAGCGGAAAAAAACTAAACGAAGCAAAACGCATCGCAGAAAGCTCACTAACCGCAATCATCGGACGCATGAGCGCATACACCGGCAGGGCGCTAAAATGGGACTGGGCTCTGAAAGCAAGCAAGCTCGACCTCAGACCCGAAAAATACCAACTCGGCGATCTCGCAATGCCAAAAGTCGCAATCCCAGGAAAAACACCACTTATCTGACAACATAGTTTGACATCGCATTCTTGGCGACCGCCGGAAATGGCAATGCCATAAGTCCTTGCTGGGCAAAGAGTTATGTTGCCATTCGCGGATGTTCTCACCTCCGGCCAATAGCAGTCGCCGCCGGGCTGTGGAATAATCCGTCGCCGCCGGAAAAATACCGAGATTATTGGTCTCGGGTATGTTTGGTGCTATTATTGCACTTGGGGATACTGGCAGGGGAGGTTTTTTTGCAGGCTTGCTGTTTGGACTGGTCGGGCTCACCTTTTTTTCATACTGATAACGCAACACCATCGTCGCCGGATTTCTTCGGCAGGGCGGAGGTTACTGATTTTGCCTAATGAGAAGCACCTATCGCTGCCGATACGGCGTGGGGGTAAACAGTATGAGAACACGGAAGTTAAACGCAGAGATTGCGATGCTCATTTTGATGCTTGCAATCGCGGGCCTGTTGGATGCAGATGCAGGCGGATGCAGGGAATGCAGCCGCCAGGGCGCATCGAGGCTTCTAAGGCAGAATGGAGGCTGTTGCCATATCATTGCAGCCAATCCTTTACACCCTCCTTAGGTAGGGCCAACTGCAAGACTCTAAAGGTTGACAGAGCAACCTTTTTGAATGAACAAGGATATATGATAAAGACCGAAATTCAGCATAACGCCGCGACTCGACGGATTGAGTCGCGGCTTTTCTTACGTGTTCCGCCTGACAGGAAGAGGGTGGGCCATGCCGGCCAGACCCCGGCGATACGTAGCGGGGGCGTCCCGCCCGCGAATTAGTTGAGTGCCGTCGAGACTTAGTCGCGGCATGTGATGGTGATGTCGCAAAGGAGCTTCGCGGCGGTTGTGATTTGGAGGAGGTCTTTGGAAAGGTCCTTTGCCGGCTCAAACTGGTCGGTTCGCCCCAAGAGGACGGGTTTGGCAGTCTTGCCGCCAATGGCGCGTATCTCGGCGGAGTAGACAATCGACGGCTGGCCGTTACTGTGCATGTCCCGTCTGCCGTCGGCTGTTTTTTCGGGAAAATGCTCATTGTGGTCCCCTGAGACATTAACCTCGATGAAGCATCGCCATCGACCGCCACGCGGCAGGGTGATTTGACGCTCGAACTTAGCTTGCGGCGTGGCGCAGGTGACCGCATCGGCGGCGGGTTGGTCGGCTGTCGGATCGCCCCGGCTGCCTGTCTCGACGTTCCATCGACTTACCCAGTAAGGCAGCGAAACGGGACGCGTGGTCTTTCCGCCCCACTTGCCCTTAGCGGTCTTGGCGGTCACACAGACCGTGCGAATCTCGCCGGTCTTGACGTCTTCGACCCAGATGGCAAACTGAGGTGTGCGTTTATATTTGTTCAGCCGGCATATTTCCTCATTGACCGTAAACGAGAAGCTCAATACAACAGGCTCACCGGCGCCCCTGCGACCGCCTGTGTCCGCACAGTTCAACAGGCCCAGCAGGATGATAAACACGACAACACTCAACACAACGCTTTTGGTCAGTTTCATATTGGATTCTCCGTCAGGGATTTAAGCAGATTGGCTGTGTTGCTGTCGGGCGTGGCGGTCATGCGAAGATCGCCGAACCGATGCGGAGCATCGTTGCCCCCTCCTCGACCGCCATTTCGTAATCCTGGCTCATGCCCATACTCAGTTCCGTAAACTCCGCACCGATCACCTTCTCACCCTTGATCTCCTCGAACAATTCCCGTGCCCGCACGAAACAGGCCCGGACAATATCCTTGTTGAGGGTCAGCGGCGCCATCGTCATCAGCCCCACAAGCCTCAGATTGTTCATGGTTAATAACTGCTCGGCCAGATGAGTCGCCGCACCCACGGGGACGCCGTATTTCTGCGGTTCGCCGCTGCAATTGACCTGGAGCAAGACATTGGGCCTGATGCTCATCTTGCCGGCGACATTGTTGATCTCTTCGGCAAGCCGCAAAGTATCCACCGAATGAATAATCGATGATATCTTTAGGGCATGCCTGGTCTTATTGCGCTGCAGGTGCCCGATCATATGCCAGTTAATCTTCTTCGGCAGTTTAGGGTTGTCCTTGTTGTCGGCTATGAACTTTTCCACTTCGCCGGAGATTTGTTTGAGGTGCTGGACGCGATTTTCACCGAGATCCACACAGCCCAGGCGAATGACCTCCTTGACCGCCTCCAGCGGCGCCGTCTTGGTGACGACGATCAGCTTAACCTGCTCCGGTTCTCGCCCGACGCGTTGACAAGCCGAAGCGATATTATCCTTAATCTGCTTGAGTCTGTCCGATATTTTCGACATACAACCCATCATAGCAAAACACATCCATGCTCTTATGATTCCTGTGTCGGTTATGTATCCCTGGTTGTTAGGATACCATCACATAACATGATTTACCAGAAAAAACTTTCGGCAAAACTTTCAATTTGAAACACGCTCCCGCCGCCGCCTGGGGCACCGGTCTCAGGGCAGGAATTTAGATATATTCTTCAGCTTGTACGGCAGGTACTTATTGACAACATAATCAAGCCCATGCTTGGCAAAAGCCTGCTGCTCGACGCGTACGCCCATCTTCAGCATCTGGTTGATCGACGCCTGCCACTGCTTGTGGTGCTTGACAAAGGGGTCATTCTTCAACGCATCCTTGGCCCGTTTGATATCCACTTCCTTGAGGGGATGGGTTGGCAGCTTGTAGTCGATCACGTCCTGGGGCGTTACGCCCAGAAATCGGGCCTTGGGCACGCAGAAAAACTCGTTGAGGTGGGCCGCATTTCCCGATCCCACTTTCAGCGTCCGGTAGATATTGAAATAACCGTAAGGATCGCCGTCGACAAAGGCGTAAACGGGAATTTTGAGCGAATCGCTGAGCCTTCGGATAAACCGTCGACAGGCCCGCGTTGGCACACCGCCCATGCTTATCAGGATACAGTTGGTCTTTCGCCAGTAGTCGTATTTGACCAACCGCTGAAACATACCTGCCGTTTCAATCGCCAGAAGAAACTTCGCCTTGCTTTCGAATTTCAGGTGCTCCACATCGGTGGGGATCGAATAGGCGCCGGAACCGAACTTCGTGCAGTCAATCCTGAGCTTTTTGCCCCTCGAATCCTTGTCGATGACAACGAGCTTGCCGGCTATGTCGCCGCCCTTTTCCTCCGGGACAAACTTGAGCTGCTCGCGATTGACGCCGAACATCGCTTCGACATCGTCCATGATCGTGTCCGATTCGGGCTGCTCGGCGAAGCCGGCTTTGCCCCAGTTCTTGGAGATGTAGTAGGCCTCCCTTTTCGTCGCCATGTCGTCTTTTTCGATGAGTTCCTTGGAGAGCGCCATCATCTTCAGCGTCTGGGCGAACGTCTTGACGGTGCCCACCGTCAGCGTACGCTTCTTGACCTTGCCCAACATCTCGAAGTAGCCTTTCTTAGCGTGATATTTCACGTTGGACAGAGACCGAATAGGCGTGCTCATGGTGGGCTTTTGTCTCTTCAGTATCTTATCGTAGACGTTCTTTGCGTTGTTCTCGATCTTTTCTTTGACAGCAGGTTGTTTTGTCGGCGGCATACGCTCAATACTCCCATAAAACTCAACTTACAAGCCTGGCGGCATACTACGCCAAGAGAACACATTCTTCAAGGATTATTGCTTAAGGTCCGATTTTCATTCTTCGCGGGTTGTTCTGACAGAGGGTAGTCCGCATAAAAACGCCTGTTGAGGCCTCCAAACGCAAATAATTTGCAGATTTTCCATATTTTTTCGGTTTTCTACGTTTTTTTTGATTGACATTCGCTGAGCGGTCCGATATAGTAAATGAATGGAATGTAACGTCTCATAAAAGACTTTGCTATAGACCTCGGCGAGGGTAACGTGGGATCCCGTTTTCCCCCCCAGACGGACCCACCACCTCGCCATTTTTTTGCGCATTTCCACGTTACAATCCCCCTGTTCGTACGGGCAGAACATACGCTCTGTACGGGCACGGTCCCGACGCGTCGGGATGCCCCTACCCGCGGACTTGAACGGCCACTTTTCTGCTTCTTGGTCCGGCGAATTCGCAGAAGAATATTCCCTGCCACGTTCCGAGCATCGGTCTGCCGCCCTGGACCAGGACGGTCTCACTGGCGCCCAGGAGCGAACTCTTGACGTGGGCATCGCTGTTGCCCTCGTTATGCCGATAGCCGGCGCGAGCCTGGGGCAGAAGTTCCTCAAGCGTCATCAAGATATCGTGGATCACGTCAGGGTCGGCGTTTTCGTTTATCGTGATCGCCGCGGTGGTATGAGGGCAGTAAACCACAACCTCGCCGTCGGAAATGCCGCTTGCAACGACAATATCGGCGACCTTCCGCGTGATATCCACCATCTCGCAGCGTCGCCGCGTCGATACCGCCAATGTCTCATTGATAATCGTCATAACAACCTCCCTTTAGCTCGCTGGCATCCTACATTTGCCGGACCACCTTGATACCCAAAAGCTCACTTAGCCCGTGCCTGATCGTCCGGGCCGTCAGGTCGCACAGCAGCAGTCGCGTCGGCCGAGTTGCTTTGTCGGCGGCAAGGACGGGGCAGGCATTGTAGAAGCCGCTGAACTTCTGCGCCAGCTCATATAAATACTGTGTCAAATAGTTCGGTCGACAATCGGCCAGCGCGCTTTCGATGATCTCGCCGTATCGAATCAGATGCTTTGCCAGGTCCAGCTCCGCCGGCTCGGTCAGATTCAGATCGTTAATGCCAGCCAGTTCGCTTTCGACATCCACATCCTTTTTCGCCGCCTTGCGCTCGATCGACTTGACCCGTGCATAAGCGTACTGCATGTACGGCGCGGTATTGCCCTCCATGGCTAACATCTTGTCGAAGCTGAACACATAGTCGCTTGTGCGATTGTTGGAATAGTCGGCGTACTTGACGGCGCCGATACCGACGGCCTTTGCAATTTGCTCTTTCTCTGCGTCGGGAAGTTCGGAGTTCTTCCCCTCAACGACCGCGCGGGCTCGAACGACAGCTTCTTCGAGAAGCTCCTTGAGCTTGACGTTTTCTCCGGATCGTGTTTTGAGAGGACGATTATCTTCACCTAACACAGTCCCGAAAGTGACGTGTACAAGCTCAACATTCTCACCGACCCACCCAGCCAGCTTCGCTGTTGCAAAAAGCATATCGAAATGCAGTTTCTGCCTTGCGTCGGTTACATAAATAATCTTGTCGGCGTTCAACTCGGTTATCCGGAATTTGATCGCCGCCAGATCCGTCGTTGCGTAAAGAAACGCCCCGTCGGTTTTTTGAATAATAAAAGGCAGGGGCTCGCCTTCCTTATTCGTAAAGCCCTTAGGGAACACGCAAATCGCTCCGTCAGACTCTGTCGCAATACTCTTTTCTTTCAACTCATCGACAATGCCCGCCAGTCTGTCGGCGTAGAAACTCTCGCCGCGTTCATTGTCTTGGTGCAGATTCACTTCCAGAACATCGTAGACGGGCTGATAGTGTTTTCGAGACTCGTCCACAATATGCCGCCATACATTGAGCGTTTCTTTGCTTCCCTCGTGAAGATCCACCACTTCCTGTCGCGACAGGGCGGCAAAATCCTCATTGGCATCGCATCGGGCCTTGGCGTTTTTATAGAACTGCTCGAGATCGGCAATATGTATCGAATCGGGGTCCTCGATAATCTCGGGGCTGGTTTGCTTGAGGTATGCGATCAACATTCCAAACTGTGTTCCCCAGTCTCCGATGTGGTTTTGGCGGATTACGTTATGGCCCTGAAAGTTTAACATCTTGCAGATGCTGTCGCCGATGATTGTGCTTCTCAGGTGCCCGACGTGCATTTGCTTTGCGATGTTGGGGCAGGAGAAGTCGACGACTATCGTTTTGGGTTTTTCGGTCCTGCTGATGCCGAGATGCGCTGTATCGGCGTTTATCTCCAGAAGATTACCGGCTAAGAAGTCGGTCTTGAGTCTCAGATTGATGAAGCCCGGCCCTGCGATTTCAGGCGGCATGCAGATATCGTCCAGTTCAAGTTGCCTGACGAGTTTTTCTGCAAGTGCGCGGGGGTTTGTCTTGAGCTTTTTCGCCGCGGCCATGACGCCGTTGGCCTGGTAGTCTCCGAACTTTGCATCAGTAGCGGGCTTGACCAGGGCAGGCTGCGGCCCCAGCCCTGTGACTTGCGCCATTGCCAGGCTGATTCTCTCTTCAAGTATGTCAATAACTGGTTTCATTGTGATGTTTAGTCTGTCATCCATTCCGGCAATGGTGTATTGGTTGCTTCGCTATAGAGGGTTTCCGGTGCAATATCGATTTCATTGTTCCAGCTAATTACACCAAGGTCTTCGTTTATGGTGAAATTTTTGAAAAATTCGTGATTTTCGAGTTTCTTAAAAACCCCACCCTTTGCGATAAACTTTGAGAAATCTACAAGCCCGGTCTTACCGTCATCAAAGACCAATTGTATTTTGTAGCCTGCTTTGTATTCAGCTTTGATAACATCGTGTATCATAAGGCGCCCTTTATTTTAACGGTACAATTTTCTCAGGATTTTGATGACTCTTTGCCAATTCCCAGTCTTTGAGAAGTTCATTCTGATGTGATTTTGCCCATTCGATTACCATATTCAACGCTCTTGGAGGGATTTTACCTTCCAATATATCCAAAGTGTTAATATCAATCACAGCATTACTTCCGCCATATCTTGCGTGGAAATGAGGGGGATTGTGATCATCAAAAAACATGGCTATAATGATGCCGTAAAATCTACAAATCTCCGGCATATTTAACTCCTGTCATTATCATGAATCAACGGTCAATCTCTTGGCGTCTCCCCAGAGCATCTCCAGGTCGTAATACTTGCGGTATTCTTCGTCGAAGATATGGATTACGACGTTGACAAAATCGACGAGTATCCATCTGCCCTGTTCGTAGCCGGCCTGGCCGAATCGCGCGTGGCCGGCTTTTTTGGCGTGCATGCTGATTTCGTCTATCACGGTTCGCCGCTGCCGGTCGCTCGTACCGGTGGCGATCACGAAGTAGTCTGTCGCCGGACTCAGGCCTCGCAAATCCATAACCGTTACATCGGTGCAGTTTCGCTCAATCGCTATCTTTGCCGCGGCAACGGCAAGTTCTCTGCCTTTATCGTCTTGCTTGTCTGTCAATTTAGCCTTTCCGCAACAGGAACTAACTAATACCACCAGCCACCGGGTGGCACATTAAAAACAGGGGCGGCCGTTTGTGGCCACCCCTGATACATTACAAAGATTCGACGGGTTCGTCAAGAAATGGTTATTCGCCTATGTGGAGCCAGCCGGCGATGGTCGGTCCAAACTTGACAATGACACCGGAGAATACGATGCTGACCATCGTCATTAGCTTGATGAGGATATTCAGGCTTGGTCCGGATGTGTCCTTGAACGGGTCGCCCACGGTATCACCGACCACGCTGGCTTTGTGGGGATCGGAGCCTTTGCCGCCGTGGGCGCCTTTTTCGATGTACTTCTTGGCGTTGTCCCACGCGCCGCCTGCGTTGTTCAGCGTAATGGCAAGCACAAAACCCGCGGTGAGACCACCGGCGAGCAGGCCCATCACGCCTGCGACACCAAGAAACAGGCCTGTTACAACCGGTACGATGATCGCCAGCAGCGACGGCAGAATCATCTCCCTCTGGGCGCCCTTGGTTGAAATGGAAACACACTCGGCGTAATCGGGCTTGCCGGTTCCTTCCAGGATTCCGGGTATTTCCCTGAACTGGCGGCGCACCTCGTTGACCATGGCGCCTGCCGCCCGCCCGACCGCCTTCATCGTCATTGCACAGAACACAAACGCCATCATCGCACCGAGGAAGAGCCCGCAGATCAGCTTGGGGTTCATAATCGTCAGGTTATAAGCATTGACAAAATCCATCACCGAAGCGGTCTTTACGGATTCCTTCGTAAACTCAACCGTGCCCACCGCATATATGCCGTTTGCCGCCTCGCTCGCCAGTCTTCCGATCCAGATTCGTACTTCTTCGATGTAGGCCGCCAGAAGCGCCATCGCCGTCAGAGCAGCCGAACCTATCGCAAAGCCCTTGCCCGTGGCAGCGGTCGTATTGCCTAACGAATCAAGCGCGTCTGTGCGCTCCCTGACCTCCGGTCCGAGACCGCTCATCTCGGCGTTGCCGCCGGCGTTGTCTGCGATCGGTCCGTAAGCATCGGTCGCTAATGTGATGCCTAAGGTCGAGAGCATTCCGACAGCCGCAAAGCCGATGCCGTAGAGGCCCATCGAAAGCTCTTCGAAACCGCCGGCAAAGGCAAACGCACAAAGAATGCCGATTACAATGGTCACCACGCACAAGCCGGTGGAATACATGCCCGTTGCAAAGCCATCGATAATGGTCGTCGCCGGCCCCATGACGGCCTGCTCGGCAATGCCCTTGACGGGCTTGAATTCATCGGAGGTGTAGTACTCGGTTATCTGGCCGATGACCACACCTGCGGCCAGCCCCGCGACCACCGAGCCGAAGATGCCCCAGGTGATAATGCCGAATCCGGCCATGATCGCCACAGCCACCAGGATCAAGACAGAACTGCCTAAGGTCCCGAACAGCAGGGCGTGCAACAGGTTCTTCTGGGTGGCGCCTTCTTTGCATTTGACCATGAATATGCCGATTATCGACAGCAGAATGCCGACGGCGGCGACAATCATCGGCGACAGCACCGCCATCGTCGGATCCATACCTTTCTTCGCCAGGGCTGATGCCGATAACGCCGCACCAAGGGCCGCCGTCGCGAGAATCGAACCGCAATAGCTCTCATAAAGGTCGGCGCCCATACCTGCGACGTCGCCGACGTTATCACCGACATTGTCGGCGATAGTAGCCGGGTTCCGCGGGTCGTCTTCGGGAATACCCGCCTCGACCTTACCCACGAGGTCAGCGCCGACGTCGGCTGCCTTGGTATAGATGCCGCCGCCGACACGGGCAAACAGCGCTTGTGTCGAAGCACCCATCCCGAAAGTGATCATCGTGGTGGTTATTTCAACCAGCTTATGACCCGCATCCATACCCGCAGGCACCAACTGAAGCCCCAGGAAATTCACGCCATCGGCCATGTGATTGGTCGTGTAAATCAGCTTGTCGAGAATGAGATACCACAGCGCGATATCCAGCAGGCCGAAGCCCACAACCACCAGGCCCATCACCGCACCGGAACGGAACGCCACCTGCAGGCCGCGGTTAAGGCTTTCGCTTGCGCCCTGGGCGGTGCGCGACGACGCATTCGTTGCCGTCTTCATCCCCAGGAAGCCGCACAAGCCGCTGAAGAAGCCGCCGGTAAGAAACGCCACGGGCACAAACGGATTCTGCACGCCGATATAGGCCAAGATCGTGAAGATAATCAGCAGGACCAGGAATACGAGCGAGACCACGCCGTACTGCCTGAACAGATATGCGTATGCGCCTTCGCGCACGTGACGGGCGATCTCGATCATCGTATCATTGCCTTCGGGCGCCGCCATGACTTTTTTGTAGAAATAGCAGGCAAAGCCCAAAGCCAATACCGCCGCCGCCATTGCCCCGAAAGGCGCCCAGGTGCCGACTGCACCGCCGCTTTCGGCGCCGTCGCCTGCCATTGCGGTTGCCGCGAAAGCCAATACCGGCAAGATGACAACCGGCCATCTGGATGTAGACACTCTTTTCACTGCCTGTCCTTTCCAATTAAACTACAGTTAAAGCATTTTGAAGAAGATGTCCAATAGGGACTGAAAAGTGTAACGACTAATCTTCTCTTTTCAAGGGTTTTCCGATGGATAGCAAGATGTTGCAAACAGCCAATACGATTGTGTTATCGGTTATGTGCGGTAATCGGCATTAATTGCCACATACTCTTTGCTTAAATCACATCCGTAACAGAAATCCGTGGATTTTCCCGCTCCCAGATCGATGGTAATGCTGTGAAATCGCCGGGAAATGACCTTGCTTGCCTTTTTGGCGTCGAATTTTATCGGTCCGCCGTTTCTAAAGACACTGATATCACCTATCCTGCAACTAAGCTTTTCGGGTTTCAGTTTCGCCCCGCATGATCCCACTGCACAGATAATCCTGCCCCAGTTGGGGTCGCCGCCGTGGATGGCGCATTTGACGAGGTCGTAATCGGCGACAGCACGGGCGGTTTTGGCGGCGTCGGCTTTGCTCGCGGCGCCCTTGACGACGACCTTGAAAACCCGTGTAGCGCCTTCGGCATCCAAGGCCATCTGCATTACAAGGTTCTCGCACAAGTCGCCCAGGGCTTTTGCGAATTTCGTATATCGCGGACACTGCCGGACAATCGGAGCGTTGTCGGCGGCGCCGGAAGCCAATATCATCGCCGTATCGTTTGTGCTCTGGTGCCCGTCGACGGTGAACTTATTTAGCGACCCGCCGATTGCATCCCGCAACGCCCTCTGCAAAAGGGGCTTGCGTATCGCGACATCGGAGGTCAGTACGCATATTGTCGTCGCCATGTTCGGCCCGATCATCCCTGCGCCCTTGACGGTGCCGGCGATCGTTATCTCCCTGCCCGATATCCGCACTTTGCGCACCGCCTGTTTGGGGCGCGTATCGGTCGTCATGATTGCCCTGGCAAAACTTGCGCCTGCTCTGGCCCTTACCGACAGCTTTGCCGCCGCCTTTTGGATCCCGGCAGTGATCTTTGTCATAGGCAGCGTTTCGCCGATGATCCCGGTCGATGCGACCAGAATATCACCGCTGGCGACGCCCAACTGCTCCGCGGTCGTCTTGCACATGCCGATGGCGTCTGCGAGTCCCTTCTTGCCGGTGCAGGCGTTGGCATTACCGGAATTGACCACCACACCGTACACCTTGCCTCGTTTGACATGCTCGCGACACACCTCCACGGCCGCTGAGACAATGCGATTGGTGGTAAAGACCGCCGCCGCCGTGGCGCCTGCCGGACAGTGTAACACAGCCATGTCCGGCTTCCCCGAAGGCTTGATCCCGCAAGCCACGCCCGCCGCCAGAAAACCCTTCGCCGCCGTTATCGTTTGGTTTGCCATATTAAGAAACCTTCCAATTATCCATTCTCGACCCCCTTGTCATTCCCGCGAAAGCGGGAATCCAGCCTATTCGTACTGGATCCCCGCTTTCGCGGGGATGACATCGGGTGTTTTTTCTTTCCGCAACAGTTACTATTTAGATCTGATTGGCCATTCATGTCATTCCCGCGCAGGCGGGAATCCAGAATAAGACAGCCTGAGGCGAAGCCTCAATCCAAACTAAAAAAGAAGCATCGATTACCGATCCCGCTCTTCAAACAAATCCCTCCATTCGGGATTGAACTTCTCGATCAGTTCAAGCTTCCACTTCCTATTCCACTTTTTTAGTCGTTTTTCTCGCACTATAGCGCTATCGATACTACCAAATCGCTCGTAATAGACCAGCATGCCAACACTGTATTTCTTGGTAAAACCATCGACCAGTCCGCTCTTATGCTGCCATACTCTTTTGTTCAAATTGTTGGTCACTCCAACATAGAGTGTCCCATTTCTCTTACTTGCAAGAATGTACACAAAGTATTGCTTCACTGTTCCCGTTTCTGGATTCCCGCTTTCGCGGGAATGACAAGTTAAATAATCTATCTTGACAGAGTACTAATATCATTCCTGTGCATTAATGTCACTGGCGCGCATCAATGTCATTCCTGCACACCAATGTCATTCCCGCGCAGGCGGGAATCCAGAATAAATCAGTATCCGCCGAAGAGCCTGCCCTGAGCGTAGCCGAACGGGCGGTTTCCTACAAGAAAACGCTTTGCCGCCGTTATCGTTTGGTTTGCCATGCTCACTCCTTGCTGCCGTTGCTGTCCGCCTTAAACACGTGAATCTTCACCAACCGGTAAATAAACCACACTACCCCGAACGCCGCAATCCCCAGCCCGATCGAAACCGCTAACAGCAGCACGGGATCGAAGGGCGTGCCGGGAGCGGGCACATACGACATTACCAGCAGGCACGCCAGTGCAGAAAAACCAACAGCCAACCCAATCGACACAATCCACGTCGCTACCTTAAGCCCTGTTTTAGCCTTCATAATCTTACTCCCTTTACCGGCCAAGGTAATCCTGCGGCCATTTATCTGCTAAAGGTTCGTCGTATCTTGCGATCGCGGGTCGTCGATCTCACCGGGTGCGTTGGTCAGGCTGCCGTTTATTGCTGTTTGGCGGAAGTCGGCCATCGGGTCGTATAGCTTTTTGCTCAGATCGACGGTGTTGACCATCATGCCTTCTTTGTTCTGGCCCAACTGCTCGACTATCTTGCCGTCGGGGCGGATGAAGCAGGATGGATACGGCGAATACCATGCGCTGGAATTAGTCATGCTGATCCACGTGTAATTCGTCGCCGCCCGGCACTGCATGGTCTGGCGCATGATGTCGCTGTGGATGCTTGGACCCTGCTGGCGTGCGTTATAGAACGATTGAAAGATGCACTGGACGCCCTGTTTGTAAAGCTCGCGGTAAATCTCGGGAAATCGCAGGTCAAAACAGATCAGCAGCGAACACCTGACACCTTTCAGGTCGAAGTTGGCAAACCGGTTGCCCGATGTGTAATTGTCCAGGTCGATCTGCGTGCCGAAGCGTTTGTCATAGCGATCGGCGATTTTGCCGTCCGGTGAGATAAGATACAGACTGTTGTGCGGTTTGTTAGGCTCCGTCAAACGATGCGAACTGCCCAATACAACCCATATCTTCAACTCGGCCGCCAGCGACATGACCTTTTGCGTTTCGGCGTGCAGAAGCTGCCAGTTAAACCCCTCAAAAGTCTCAAAATCCGTACCGGCATAACCGCTAAGCGCGCATTCGGAAAAATGAACAATGTCGGCGTCTCCGCCTTTGGCATTGCGCATAAACTCACAAATATACGCACAATTAGCGCCGACATCCCCACTAACACCAAACTGACAACTCGCAATTTTCAAAACACAATCACCAGGACTTCATTATTCGATATTACAGCTACCACAGATTGAAACCTCCCGTCTCTTTGCGGGAATTTACTATTCCCAAGGGCATAAAACAGGAGGTGTTGAAATCGGAAGAACAAGAAACCCTTATGATGCGCTCCAATTAAAAACTACTCCTAATCTCTGAAGCATATCAAAGGTGCTCGTGCATTGAACACCAAACTTATCACAGACATCCGGTGTCTTGATTTTCCTTGATCTTCTCGCAGAACGTTCATGGGTAACAACAGACATATTTATCAAAACTTTTTCCATGTAATCCTGTGAGTCGATATGCGTCGCGGTAAAGCAGCCTGCCTTCTAAAGTTGCCTGAGCTACGGCACCGCCAAAAAGCTCTCCTATGCGAACTATCTGAGTATTCCAGAAATTCCCGCCATCTCTTTTGGGCTTAGGCTTTTTGCTGTCTTTGGCATAATTATTGTAGAACTCGAAAAAACGTTCCTTGCTGATATACTTCATATCCAGTGCTCGCCGTCCAACCACAAGAGGACTAACCTTGAACCTTCTCGCTATATTTTGAAAAACTCCGTCATCATTACCTATGGGATTTCTTTCCAGAACTTTTTTGAACTCGTCAGAAGGCACAAGAAACTCTGCTGCAACCTGGTTACAGAGTATTTCCACATTTGTCTCAACGGGCTGCAATTCATCAAAATTGGATACCCCTTCAAAGCCCAGCCATTAGAGAGAGAGAATGTTGCACATCTCCGTCGCCACTTTGACAGGGTCTGCCTGTAACGTAGCGCTTTTAATGAAAGATAGCGGTTCCTGCCCTTCTTCAGTCAAAAACTCCCGCATCCATTCACGCCTGGATTGCATGGTTTGAATTGTGTCCAATAAATTTGGGCTGGGCCGCCCAGGTTGACCGTTGACCGTTCTGAAATCAGGTATTGGCAACTTGTCCTCAGGCGGTTCATTCAGAAAAAAATGACCTAAAGGTGTGTATGTTGTAGCTGCAAATTTTTCCAACTGTTTCAGCGTGAGGGCAGTTTTGCCACTTCGCTCAAGAGCCCAAAGAAAAAATTTCGGTTGTATGTTTATTCGTTCCATTTTCAGCCGTCACTTGTCAGTTTCATATCTGCATATCGGCATATTACCGTTTCGGGTATGAATCTATACGACTTTTGTATTCTAAACCCCTAAAGAAAAAATGTCAAAATAAAGTCACTACTGTCCGGCTATAAGTTGAATAATAACAATTGGTTATGATCATCGCTCATTTTAGTTTTGTAGAACTGTTGCGAAAACGCTTCTGAAATAGGTGTTTTCTCGAAAATCGACACACTTAAAAACTGTAGAATTGTGTAGAGGCTCTGGTCGAGATCGAGCCGTTTTTTGAGAATGGCTACAAGTAAATAAACGGAGACAGCTATCCAAACCTGCGTTTTTACGGCATTGGGAGATGTCCCATAGAAAGCTTTGATTCGCAGGTGCTGCTTGATCCATTTGAAGAACAGTTCCACCTGCCATCTGGCTTTGTATAGCATCGCAATGATTAGTGCCGGCAGGTCGAAGTTGTTGGTAATGAAAATCGGACTTTTGTCCGTATCGGCATCGTAATAGCGTATTCGCCGCAGAGGGATCGGATAATCTGTGGCTGAGTCAACTCCGGTTGTTATGATAGTCTGGTCGCACCGCAGGCCTGTGGATTTGTTCACGGGATGGGAGTAGCGTCTCTTGAATTGAAAATTGCGTTTGCTGCGTGTTACAAAAAAAGCGGATGCCTGCTGTATCATATAAAGTCGGGCAAAATCCAGATAGCCGCGATCCATCAGATAGAAGGATCCTGGCTGAACAATTAAAATATCGAGAACATTGACATCGTGCAGTTTTCCGTCGGAAATATGGATGAATTCGGGAAGGGGGGTATCCACTTAACGCAAGTACCCCCTACATCTTGTGGCTTCCGTCAACAATCTGCCGGTATGGCAATGAAACTGTCATAACCGCCTGCTGCATAAGCCGATAGAATAGCATTCCTCGTGA
>JAGHBX010000105.1 GCA_021160785.1 Planctomycetota bacterium
CAACGCAGGCCATAACTACGGGGACATCGAAAGGGACGGATTCGGAAAAAGAATCATCCAAAGAAACGGAAAAGCAGTTATCCAATAGAAGCAGAAAGAAACTAAGCAATGGCACAGAACAACACCGACACTAAGAAATGGCTAATAGGCATTACCGACTATGTTACTCCGCCCGCCGACATCGAGCAGGCCGCATTCGGCGATGCCGAATTCGTCTTCCTTGCCGACTGGAGAGCATCCGAAGAAAACCGCAAAATGTGGCAGGCCGTCGACGCGATACTGCTGTGGCACTGGCGCATGGACGCCGAAACCGCCGGCGTTCTCGACAACTGCAAAATCGTCGTGCGCTACGGTGTGGGCTATGACCTCGTAGACGTCGCTGCGCTGGCGCAAAGCAACATCGCGTTTGCCAACACGCCCGACTACGGCACCGAAGAAGTAGCCGACGCCGCATGCGCAATGATCCTCGCCATCCAGCGAAAGCTCTTCTCCTACGACCGCGCCTGTCGAAGCTACACTTCTGGCTGGCAGGAAAACCTCCAAAAGCCCCACGAGCGAACAAATGACCGAACAGTGGGCGTCATCGGTGTCGGCCGAATCGGCACCGCCGTCGTCAATCGAATGAAACCCTTCGGCTTTACAATCTTAGGCTACGACCCGTACCAGCCCAGCGGCCACGAAAAGGCCGTCGGCTACAAAAGAACCGACTCACTTGACCAACTCCTCCAATTATCCGACATCGTAACCCTCCACTGCCCCCTGACCGAAGAAACACGCGGCATGGTAAACGCCCAATTTATCGGCAAGATGAAGCGCGGCGCCTCACTGGTAAACACCGCCCGCGGCCGGATCATCGACAGCCTCGACTGCATAGAGCAGGCCCTCCGCGACAACCACCTGACCTCGGTAGCCTTCGACGTACTCCCCGACGAACCCCCAAAAGAACACCCGCTCATCACCGCATGGCGAAATGACGAACCATGGATCGCCGGCCGCGTAATTATCAATCCGCACGTCGCCTATTACTCCGAGCGAGGCTGGTACGAAATGCGATACAAAGCCGCCGAAACCGCAAAAATCTTCCTCCTCGAAAAAAGACTCCGAAACCAGATCACCGAATAACCTCTAAATGGAATCGCCTGCGGCGATGGTTTTTAAGCAGATCCCTCGGCTTCGCTCGGGATGACAGTGCTTCTCCCGTGTAATTCGGATTTTCGGCACCCCCTGTGTCATTCCGACCGGAGCGAAGCGGAGTAGAGGAATCCGCAAAAACAGCATCGCCGAAGGCGATTCCACTAAAAAAAACACTTCCACAAGAATAACCGTTCCAATATAATGCCGTCATGCAAACCTATTATGTCTACATCATGGCCAGTCAAGCGGGTGTACTTTATGTAGGCATGACAAATAACATCAAAAACCGCGTGCACCAGCACAAGAAACATTTGATCGCCGGCTTCACCGACAAATACAACATTGACAGGCTCATGTATTTTGAAACCTTTAGCCATGTCTCCGCTGCCATAAAGAGAGAGAAACAGGTCAAGTCGTGGAGGAGAGAAAAGAAAGCCAATCTAATCGATACAAAGAACCCGGACTGGACCGACCTGGCCGAGGACTGGTATCAGTGAGGGCCGTTCTTTGAATGGAATCGCCTGCGGCGATGGTATTAAGCAGATCCCTCGGCTGCGCTCGGGATGACAAGGGCTGCGCCGCTGTCATTCCGACCTAAGGCCCCAAAGCCCCCCCTGTGTCATTCCGACCGGAGCGAAGCGGAGTGGAGGAATCTGCCAAAACACCATCGCCGCAGGCGATTCCATTGAAAACTGCCACGACTCGAAGCTATATCGCGTCTCCCGGTCCTTATTCCGGCCGACAAATTTATATGCACTTGACAAACGCGGCCCGTTCTGCGATAAAAGGTAGTGTCGGACCGTATCAACGGCCGCAAAAGGAGACGGGTGCCCGAAATCCCGCCTAATATAACTGAATCGATGAATCAGGAGGCTGACATGTTGAAAAAGAACTCTAACGTTACACGCCGCGCATTCTTGAGAGGCACGGCCGCTTTTGCCGCGGCGCCGTACATTGTTCCGGCGTCCGTTTTCGGCCGGGACGGAAAGGTCCCCCCCAGCGAGCGTATCATTCTCGGCGGGATCGGAATCGGCAATCGCGGCTCGCATGACCTGCGATGGATGCTGCCCGAAGCCGATGTTCAGTTCGTCGCGGCATGCGACCCGAACAAATCGCGTCGCGAGCGAGTCAAGAAGATCGTCGACACACACTACGGCAACACCGACTTCAAGCTCTACGCCAACACGCCCGAGTTCTTAGCCGAGCGAACCGATATCGACGCCGTGCTCAGCACCACTGGCGACAGGTGGCATGCACTCGCCTCGATCATGGCGATGCGTTCGGGCAAGGACGTCTATTCCGAAAAGCCCTCGTGCATGACGATAGCCGAAGGTCAGGCCGTCGTCGAAACCGCCAAACGCTATCGCAGGATATACCAGACCGGCACACAGCGACTCAGCGAAGGCAACTTCATCTTTTGCAACGAAATGCTCCGTCTCGGTCGACTCGGCAAGGTCCACACCGCACGCGCCCACATCGCACCGTGGGATGCCGCCGAGATGAAGCACGACTGGCTCCCCGCTCAGCCTTTACCCCCCAAGAGCGAGATGGACTGGGATGCATGGCTCGGACCGTGCCCGTGGCGACCGTACAACGTCGCATACACACAAGGCAGATGGCGAGGCTATTACGATTTCCACACAAGCTGTATCGGCGAATGGGGCGCGCACACCTTTGCACAGTGCCAGGTCGGCATCGGCGCAGGCGACAGCGCGGCCGTCGAATACAAATACGTAAACAACGAAAGCGGAGACGGCATGATAACCCGCTTTGCCAACGGAATCAACATGACCTTAGAACGCGGTAACAAATGGTGGCGCGGCTCTTGCGGTGTCCGTTACGAAGGCGACGAAGGCTGGGTCGCCGCCGCAGACGGTTATTCAGAGCCGGACGTCTCGTCGCCTTCAATGTTAGCCGACTTCCGCAAGATCGTTTACGACTACATGGCCCGGACACAGCGCCCGACAAGCCACGTTCGCAATTTCCTGGACTGTGTAAAGTCCCGCCGCCAGACCGTCGCCAACCCCGTCGTCATGCACCGGTCAATGACCACCGTGCACGCCGCCAACATCTGCATGTGGCTAAAACGCGACCTGAAATACGATCCGGTCAAAGAAGAGTTCATCAACGACAACGAAGCCAACCGGTTCCGTTCGCGTGCAATGCGACAGCCGTGGATTATCTAACGAGGCCACCTAATCTCAAAGGAAAAAAACCATGTATAAGTCAAGAATAAACGTAATCCTGATTGCAATGTTATTGCTTGCCTGTGCCGCACAGTCGTTCGCTCAAACCGTCGCCCCGGCGGGCAGCGAACCCAAACTGATCGCCGTCCTTGAGTCAAAAGACGCTTCCTATAAGGATAAGGCCGACGCCTGCCGTCAATTGGCCATAATCGCCACCAAAGACTCCGTCCCCGTGCTCGCAGGGCTGCTCGCCGACGAAAAACTCTCGCACATGGCGCGCTACGCGATCGAAACAATCCCCGATGTGTCCGTGGATATCGCTTTCCGCGATGCCTTAGGCAAGCTAAAAGGCCCGCAACTCGTCGGACTCATCGGCAGCATCGGCGTCCGCGGAAAATGTCAGGGCGTCTTCCAGAAATTGATAGTTATGTTAGACGATCCTGACCCGTTGGTTGTTCAAGCTGCCGCAAGAGCATTAGGCAAGATCCCGGGTCGCAGCCATCCCGTCATCGCCAAAGGACTCACCGATGCCCTCGAAGGCGCATCCGGCGACAACAAGCTCGCAATATGCGAAGGCCTCTTCCGCTGCGCAGAATCCTTCGCCGCATACGGCCGCCAGGACGAGGCTATCGGCATTTATGACCGACTGCGCAAGCTCGATTCACCGCACCAGGTCCGCGCAGGCGCTCTCCGCGGCGCAATCCTTTCCCGTGGCGACGGCGGCGGCAAACTGCTTGGCGAGTATCTGCAAAGCGACGATTACATCATGTTCTCCGCCGCCGTCCAGACCGCACAGGAGATGACCGGCAGCAATGTAACAAAGGTCTTGTGCAACGGGTTGAGAAATCTCTCCGCTGACAACAAGATCCTCGTATTACAGACCTTAGGCAAACGCGGCGACTCTGCCGCATCGTCGTCATTGGTCCGGGCGGCCCAAAGCGGCCCCAAACCCGTTCGCATCGCCGCAATCGAAGCCCTCGCCGAAATCGGCGACGCCTCCGCCGTGGACCCGCTGACATCACTGCTCGCCGATTCCGACAGCGATATAGCAAAGGCCGCCCAGGAAGCCTTCGCATCCATCCCCGGCAAAAACGCCGACGCCGCTGTCATGGGCATGCTGACAGGTTCCGACACCGACAGCCAACTCAAGGCCGTCGAACTCATAGCACGCCGAAGGATGACCAACGTGGCGCCTGCCCTCCTAAAGGCCGCCCGCGACAACGACGAATCCGTCCGCACCGCCGCCATCAAAGCATTAGGCGATCTCGGCGACACGGTGAAGTTCTCCGTCCTCCTCGACCTCCTGCTAAACGCATCCGGCCGACAGGAAATCCTCGCTGCCGAGCGATCAATCTCGGCAGCCTGCAGCCGACAGGCCAAGCTCACCGCAGGCAGAATCACCATCCAAAAAGCCGTATACGGCGCCGTCGGAGCAGGCGGCTCAGCCGACGTCACCGGCAAGCTGAGAAAAATCATTAACGCAGGTTCCGCAACGGTAACCGCCTCCAATGCCAGCTTTGGCGACCCGGCCCCCAGTATCGTCAAGCAGTTGCGAGTGGACTACTCCGTAGACGGCATTGCCCAGAGCAGGACTATCGCCGAAAATCAAACCGTTACTCTTGCCGCAACCGTAACCCCCAAGGCTCTCATTGACCAGCTCTCGGCGGCGATGGCAAAGGCGCCCGCTCCACAGAAGATAGCTTTACTGCGCATCCTGCGTAACACCCAGACCCCCACAGCCCTCCAGGCCGTTCGCGCCGCCGTCAAAGGCGCCAATACCCAGGTCGCAGGCGAAGCTCTTTCTCTGCTCTGCGGCTGGCCCACCGCCGATGCACTGGGCGATGTGCTCCAACTGACCGAGACCGCCTCTGACCCCAAGACACGCATCATCGCTCTGCGAGGCGCCATTCGCCTCATCCCGCTCCAGGCCGGTCCCGTCGGCAAAAAATTGCAGGCATTCAAGCGGATACTGCCTCTCGTGCAGCGTAACGAGGAAAAAAAACTCCTTCTCGGCGCCTTGGCAAGCCTCAATTCACCGGCCGCAGTTGAAATGATTCTGCCACATCTGGACAACGCCGCCACAAAGGCAGAAGCCGCAACAGCCATCATGGGCATCGCCGAAAACATCCTGAAAAGGCGAAACGTAAATAAGCAGCAGGCAACCAAACTGATCGCACCATTACAGAAAGTCGCCGCCGCCGGCAGCCCGGCCCTCGCCAAACGCGCCAAAGCTCTACTCCAGCAGGCAAAAAACAAGGCAGGGTAAATCCCGCTAACCACAAACAGATGTTTGCGCGTAGGGGTAACCCTCGCGCGCTCGCAAAGTAGGGTGGGATTTACCCCACCAGAAACGGGTGCACAATCGTAAGACGGGCTCTTACCCCACCGCTAATTAACTAAGGGGGGTATCCACTTAACGCAAGTACCCCCTACATCTTGTGGCTTCCGTCAACAATCTGCCGGTATGGCAATGAAACTGTCATAACCGCCTGCTGCATAAGCCGATAGAATAGCATTCCTCGTGA
>JAGHBX010000645.1 GCA_021160785.1 Planctomycetota bacterium
CCGCCTACAGTCGGGCCCACTTTCAGATCGGCCATTTCTCACTCAATCCTGTCGGCAAGCTCACTGGGTGCAACTGGCGGAAAAATCTGTGGAATGCCGAATTGACAGGGACGATCACAACAGACAAGGGTGATATCCGGATTCGTCATTTCATACATGCAGAAGATATGGCTATTGTCACGGAACTGAACCCGTCCGTCGGCGAGCAGGGATGCAACTGGACCTGGCATCCAATCGAGGCTCGATCATCGCGACCCGGCTATCCTACTAAAGAGTCGCAGATCGCTGGATTCGCGAAAAAATATGGCAGTCACTATGCCAAGACCCTTAAGGTCTTTAAGGCCAACCCTGCAGGGCGTCAGGAAGAAAAAGGTATTGTTTCCGTATGGGTACAGGATCTCCTTGCCGGCGGCCAATATGCAACAGCCTGGAGTGAGCAGGTTCAAAAAGAAACCCGCACACACATCGTCAGTATTGCAAACAGCTATCCCGAATCAACAGCAGCCCAGACCGCTGTGTCGGATGTGAAACGTTTTCTGAAACTCGATATTACCAGTTGGGCAAAAGCTCATCGTAACTGGTGGCATGCTTATTATGCCGGGAGTTTTATCACGATTCCTGACAAATGGCTCGAATCGCTGTATTGGCAGACAATCTATCGGTTTGGTTGTACCTCGAGAACCGGACGATATTATGTTGACTGTCCGGGTATCTGGTTCCAGGGCGGCCCGTGGGCTTACACCACCACCAACTGGAATATTCAATGCGCACATTGGCCCGTATACGCGGCTAATCGACTGGAGCAGGGGCAGGAATTGCTCGACAGGTTTCATGACAATCGTGATGAACTGATCAAGGCGGTGCGCCCGGTCCAATGGCAGGAGGACTCGGCGTACCTGCCGCATGAAGTCGCCGGCGATCTGATCGGCAATCGCCAGCAGGATATGCGCTATTTTTATGAAGTGGGGAATCTGCCCTGGACGATGAATAACTTCTGGAGTCAGTATCGTTATTCGATGGACGACCAGATGCTGCGCCTGAAGATTTATCCGTTGCTGCGCCGCAGTATCAATCTGTACCTTCACATGGTGGAGAAGGGTGAGGATGGTAAACTTCAACTTCCACCAACGTATTCGCCGGAAACAGGTGTGTGGAAGAATGCAAACTTCGATCTGGCCCTGTTCAAATGGGGATGCTACACGCTGCTCAAAGCGAGTAAAAGACTGTGGATCGATGACCCGCTGATCCCCCAATGGAAAAATGTTGTCAAGAACCTGGTGGATTTCCCTGTGGATGAGAATGGCTTCCGTCTGGGCAGTGAGCAGACATCTTCTCCTAATCATCGGCATTTTTCCAATCTGCTGATGATCTATCCTCTCTACCTGGTGAACATTGAACAGGAAGGTGCGATGGATGTGTTGAAGCGATCCTATGATCGTGCCCATTCGATCAATGGACTACCCGCCATGGTGCAGTCGCATGCCGGTCCGATTGGTGCTGCACTGGGACAGGGCGATCAGGTATTGGAAGGTTTGAAACGCTTGCAGGGAAATTTGTATCCGAACGGCATGTGGTTCGCTAACCCTTGCCTTGAGTCGTCGTTGGGGATGGCGAACATCGTTCAAAACATGCTAATCCAGAGTTGGACCGATCCGGCGAAAGATGAGTCCGGTCCCATTCGCATTTTCCCTGCAACCCCCTCCGTGTGGAAAGATGTGGAGTTTCGTGATTTGCGAACAGAAGGTGCTTTCCTCGTCTCGGCAAAACGTACAGGCGGCCAGACCAAATGGGTGCGGATCAAGAGTCTGGCCGGCGAGCCCTGTCGGGTGCGGCCAGGCTTGAACGGAAAGGTCCATATTAAAAGCGATCGCCAGCTCAAACTCAAACAGGTGTCGCCGAAAATCTATGAGATTGATATGAAAAAGGGCGATGAAGTGATGTTGTATTAAGGTCAAGATCCTTCCAACACGGGAATTAGGTCCGTTACTTTTTTTGTTGACACCATTGTCTACCGCTCACAGATCAACGTGGGCTTCTTCTCCAACTCGCAATATAACCCCGTAAGCCGCCGAGCCGTGGAACGAGTGATCGGTCATTATGCGGACTGACCGGTCAGTGCGATTACCCGTAAGCAAAACTTACTTGCGCCACCCAACCGGGCGGGAGACAGATTTTTTTTAGAAAAATATCGCGGTTTTTCGCTCATAAAGGCCTGTTTTGGGGCACTTGGGCCGAAATCTGTTATTTTTATTTATTTTTGTGGTGTTTTCGGCGTCCTGCTGTGGTAAACTCCGTTTTTATGGGGCATGTCCTTTCATCTCTCAAGAGTGTGCCCCCACAAAATTAAATGTCGGGAGATAATAGTTTAAAGGCCTAAACATCGGCCAAGGAGAAGTAGCAGTGAGTACAGGTACAGTAAAATGGTTCAATGCAAGTAAGGGTTATGGTTTTATTACTCCGGATGACGGCGGCGACGATCTGTTCGTCCATCATTCCGAGATTAAAACCGCCGGCTACGCAACGCTGGAAGAGGATCAGAAGGTCGAATTCGAGATCGGAGAAGGCAAAAAAGGTCCATGCGCCACTAACGTGACGCCGGTCTGACAAGCAGCAAGACTCGAAAGAAACGAAAGGCCCTGCCTGACAGCAGGGCTTTTTTTGTGCGCTGGGATTAAACCATCCAGTCGCAATATTGTTAGAGGATTGCTATTATTCATTGTCCGGGGAGAATCTTTTTAGGCGCTGTTTCTTGAGCGTGGACCTTCGTTTTTTTTCTTCGAGTCGGCGGCGGACGGCGTAAGCAGGGGTCTTTGTTTTTTGCCGGTGTGGTTTTGTTTCGAGAGCATCCGCCAGTAGTTCGATGAGTTTTGTTGTTGCGGCGTTTTTGTTGGCGGCCTGGGTGCGGTGTCGCTGGGATATGACGCGAAGGACGCCGTCTTTGCTGATGCGTGTTTTAAGACGCGAGCCGATGCGCGTTTTCTGGGCCTCGGTAAGAGCAGGGCAATTGCCAATGTCCAAGAGGAGCGTAACACGGGTGCTGACCTTGTTGACATTCTGTCCGCCGGGTCCGCTGCTGCGGGAGAACCGAAACGTCAGCAGACGCTCCGGGATCTCAACGCCTTTCTTGATTTCGATCATCGCGTTGTTTCCCCGATAGGCGCAAGTGTCGGATATATTCTTGTTTTGATTTTGTGGTAGATTGCTTTTACGTCCTCGAGGATCATGTAGAGCGACGGTACGAGCAGCAGTGTGATCGATGTTGCAAACAGCACTCCGAATGCGAGGCTGATGGCCATCGGGATGAGGAATCTGGCCTGGAGACTTTTTTCCATCATCATCGGCATCAATCCGCAAAATGTTGTCATGGTTGTCAGCATGATCGGGCGGAAACGCCGGGTTATCGAGTCCCTTATGATCTGTTGGAGATCGATGCCGGCCTTTCGTTCGCGATTAATCAGGTCGACCATGATCAGCGAATCGTTTACGACGACGCCCGATAGCGCGACGATACCGAAAAACGACAGCAGGCCGACGTTGTATTGAATACCCGTAGCAAAGCTGAGGATGGCATGCCCAAGGACCGCCCCGACAACTCCGAAAGGTATCGCCGACATAACGATCAGCGGCTGGACATAACTTTTGAACTGGACCGCAAGCAGGCCGAAGATCGCCAGCAGCGCAAGTGGAAAGGCGATCCTCAAAGAGGAGAAGGAATCCTTTCGCTCTCTCTGCTCACCTGCGAATCGCCATTTGAGTTCGGGATAGCGTGAGATCAACTCCGGCAGCAGTTTCGTCTGGAGATCCCGGTTTATGTCGTCTGCATTCGCGGCTGTCTTATCGATGTCGGCGCTGACATTTACGACTCGCCTCTGGTCGGCGCGGCGAATGGTCGCATAACCTCGCCCGTATTGAACCCGGGCGACCTGTCCGAAAGGAATCTCGGTATTGTCCGGCAGACGAATATACATGTTTTCGATGTCAGCGAGGCTCTTTCGCTGTTGGTGCGGATATCGAATCATCACGCGGATATCATGCTTTCCGCGTTGTATACGCTGGGCTTCGTCGCCGTAAAAACCCTGCCTTGTCTGTCTTGCAAGATCAGCCAGGGTCAAGCCCAGTGTTCGCCCCGCGTCACTGAGAGAGAGTCTCATCTCCGCTTTTCCCGGTTCGAAATTGTCCGAAATATCGAAAACGCCGTTGTAAACGCCAAGCATGGTTTTCAATTCTTCCGATGCCGCCAGTAACTTGTCGAAGTTTCTGTGCGAAAGCTCGACGTTAATCGGTTCACCGGCAAAATGCACCTCTGACGTGTAAGTCAGCGTCGAAACACCGGCGACTTCTCCGACGACTTGGCGCCATCGATTGGAAAGCGCCGTGGACGAAATGTCGCCGCGCTCTTCGGCTCCTAATAATTCTATGTTCACTTCGCCGAGGTGCCCGGAAGATGTCCCGATTGAAACAGTCTGCACAGGCCCGCCTCCTCGACTTGCCGGTTGATCGCCGATAGTGCTGGCCAGATGCTTATATATCGACGGTTGGCCGGGACGATCTGCGTCGATTTCGTCACGAACCTGGAAAGCAGCTTTTTCGATTCGCTTGAGTATTTTCAAGGTCTGATCCGCCGGCGTTCCCTGCGGCATGGTGAGAGTCGCCACCATGTTGTCGGCTTCGATAGAATCCATGAATGTAGTCTTTATGAATCCGCCAGCCATCAAGCCAATTACCGTTATCAGGATCGCTATCGCACTTGCAAGTGTAACATATCGGTAACGAACGACAAACAATGCCCCCCTGGCAAAGGGGCCTTCGACGAATCCTTCGAGAAGAGTTGCGATTTTCCGTTGAAATCGCGAAAACGGGTTTCGAGTTTTGCCCGCTTTTAACTTTGCTCTCGCCAGGTGTGACGGGAGAATCAGCAAAGCTTCGATAAGTGAGATTGAAAGTACGAGAATCACAACGATGGGAATTACACGAAGAAATTTTCCCATAATACCTGTAATGTACAACAGCGGTACGAATGCAAAGATGGTTGTTAGTACCGCCATTACGACCGGAGCAGTCATCTCCTGAACGCCCAGAATCGCCGCTTTGAGCGGCTCCATTCCCCTCTCGCGGTAAGTGAAGATATTCTCGCCGACAACAATAGCGTCGTCGACAACTATGCCCAGGACCAGGATGAATGCAAACAGCGAAATCATGTTCAGCGAAACCCCGAACAGGGGCATCAGGCAGAACCCGCCCAGAAACGAAATCGGAATACCTAATGTCGTCCAGAACGCAAGGCGGAAATGCAAAAACAGCGTCAGGCACAAAAAGACCAGAATAAGTCCGAGCCTTGCATTACGCATGAGAAGGCTCATTCTGGCGCGAAGAAGCTCCGTCTGATCCTCCCAGATATCCAGCGAGATTCCGTCCGGAAGAGATCGCCCTTTTTCGACGACATATTTTTTGATTGTTCTCGCCACGTCAAGAGCATCCTGCTGTCCCACCCGGAAAATTTTTACATGCACCGCAGGCTGGCCGTCGAATCGCGATATCATATCCGAATCGTCAAAGCCGTCGATTACCGTCGCAATGTCGCCAATCAGTAATTTCGTTCCGTCGTTTTGTGTAAGAACGATGATCTCTTCGAACTCCGAACCGGTGTACCTTTGACCTTTCGTTCGCACGAGAATTTCACCTCCGGCCGTCTTGACCGATCCGCCGGGAATGTCCATGGATGATGCTCTAACCGCACGGGTTACATCGTCGAAAGACAGCGCATACTTTCTGAGAGTTTCTTCGGAAACTTCAATCGAGATTTCATAAGCCCTTGCCCCTGCAATGGTGACCTGGCTGATATTGGGCAGCGCCGTAAGATCGTCCTTAACATTCTCGGCGAGTTCCTTGAGAGTCCTTTCGGAAGCATCACCGTGGAGCACGATTGTCAAAACTTCATAGCGAGTCTTGATCTCGGTGATGATCGGTTTTTCCGTCTCCACCGGGAATGTTATGATACGGTCGACTTCGGCTTTAACGTCGTCGAGCACCTGCGACGGATCGGCATATTCTTCCAGCTCCAGCGTGACCATTGAGGCGCCTTCGGCGGAGGTGGAATACAACCGCTTAATGCCGTCGACACTGGCGACTGCTTCCTCGACTCGAAGGGAAACACCCTGCTCCACTTCCGAGGGCGACGCACCCAGATACGGGACCGTCACCGTGATTATGTCAAGGCTCATCTCCGGGAAGAATTCCACCTTGATGGTAAAAAGAGTTATAATCCCCGACAAGATGATCAGGATCATCAGCAGATTCGCCGCGACATGATTTTGTGCAAACCATGCAAGAGGGCCTTTGGATTGTTCTGTCTGATCGCTCACTTGGCGACCTCCTCATCGGAATCCGCCGATTCAGCCGGCTGGATTCTGATTTGCATCTGGTCGATTACTACGTCGAGAGTGCTGGTAATGACAACATCACCGTCGGAAACACCGGAGCTTATATAAGCAAAACCCTTGGCGCGGCGAGCAACTTTTACCGGTTGTACATGGAGCTTTCCATCACGAGCCAGCCATACCGTGTCGTCGCTGCGCAGCGCATATCGAGGCACCCGGATAATGTTGTTGAGCTGCTTGCCCTTAATTTCCACGTTCACGAACATGCCCGGAGTAAGAGGCACGTTGTGGTTTTTCTTTTCAAACGGGTCTGTAACTTCGGCGACAACTTTGATCATGCGAGAGGTCGGATCTATTTGTCCTTCGGTTCGCACGATCGTAGCTTTCCATGAACGATTCTCACCTGCAAAGTCAGTTGTAATAAGTGCTTCAGGGCCGTTATTGCTTCCGTCGCCGTTTGTGTGTCCTAACGGAGCATCGAACCATTCGAGCTGATTGTCTTCCAGGGGCACGACGATTTCTATGATGTCGGTGCCGTAAACGGTCGCAATCGTTTGCCCCGGAGTTACATACTGACCCAGATCGACATTCTTGGTGGCGACTCGACCGTCGAATGGCATGGAGACAGCCGTTCGTTCCAGATCGAGTTTGGCCCTGGACAGCCTCGCCTGCGCCGACTGAAGCTGGGCTTCTGCGTTTTTGATCTGCGGTATTCGCAGCACCAGCGGCGACGACGGCTCCTCATTTGGATGGAGAGCTTCCCACTCGGTTTTGGCTACCAGACCTTCGGACTCTTCCTGCTTGAGAATGTAATCCGCCTGGGTAACTATGGCTTCTGCATTTTCCACCGCCAGTTCGTAATCGCGTGGATCGACCTTGACAAGTGGTTCACCCGCTTTGAATAAACCGCCCTCGACAAAGTTTGCATGGCAGTTGACTACCTGCCCGGAAACCTGCGGAACTACCTGCACTTTCACCTTGGGCTCGGCGGTTCCGAAACCATACACAATCATCTGGATATCTTCCGTATGGACCGTTATTCCTTCGACCAGCGGATTAACAACGGGCTTTTCCTTCTTAATCGGCGGCTTTTTCCTGGACGCCAGAAACATGAAGATCAATACACCCATCCCCAGAGCAGCCGCCACCAGCAGCAACTGGAATAGCGTTTTCATTAAGATTCCACCAGACTTATTCATTTATATCTCCTGTTTCTCGATGGTCTCATGGTTGTCGGTCGTGCCGTCCGGCGCCGTATCGTTTTGCGAATCACTGTCGGTGGGTCGCCAGTCGCCGCCGAGTGCGAGGTAGAGACTAATCCGTGCCTCGTAGATGTTGCCGAGGTTTACCGCCAGTTCGTTTTCGGCGAGCCTGCGTCTTTGCTCGGTGTCGATGACGATGAGGATTTTTTCGAGTCCTCTCTGATATCGTTCTCTTGCAAGCTTTTCGGCTCTCTGGGCGGATACGAGACGTATCTTGAGTTGTTCGAGGCGCTCGGTGAGCATTTTGATTTCGACGAGGGCGTCCTCGACTTCGCGCATTGCCACGAGCACAACCTGGGCATAGTTTGCCGCGGTCTGTTCGGTGCGGGCCTTTGCGGCATCGACGCCCGCCTTGAGGCTGCCGCCCTGGAACACCGGCGCCGCGGCCGAGAGAACAGCCGAATAGACGTCCGTATCCATGAATCCCAACCCCCTGAAGC
>JAGHBX010000305.1 GCA_021160785.1 Planctomycetota bacterium
ATCCATGGGAGTTTCCCGCCGAGTATATATGATGAAAGGAGACATGAAATGATTAAGCCTGGTTTTGTGAGTGCGATACTGCCGGATCTGACGTTCGAGGAGGTGATCTCTTTTGCCGCGCAGACGGGGTATTCGTGTGTGGAGATAATGTGCTGGCCTCCGGGCAAGGCGGAGAGGCGTTATGCCGGCGTTACACATATCGACGTGACCAATCTGTCCAAGTCGGGTGTCGACAGCATTCATAAAACCTTGGAAGAAAACGGCGTCGAAATATCCGGCTTAGGGTATTATCCCAATCCTCTCGAAGCCGATGAGGTCAATTCACGGTACTATATTGAGCATATAAAAAAGGTCATCGACGCGGCGAAGCTGCTGGGTCTCGGCAATGTGAATACGTTTATCGGCAGGGACCAGGCGAGCAGTGTCGAGGACAACTTTGCACGGTTCAAGGAGCTCTGGCCGCCCATCGTCCAACATGCCGAGGAGCAGGGGGTGAAGATCGGTATTGAAAACTGTCCCATGTTCTTTACGGACGACGAATGGCCCGGCGGCAAGAACCTGGCGACGTCGCCGGCGATCTGGCGAAGGATGTTTGCGGAGATTCCATCGGCGAATTTCGGCTTGAACTACGATCCTTCGCATCTTGTGTGGCAGTTTATGGACTATATCAAGCCGATCGGCGAGTTCGCCGATCGCATTTTTCATGTGCATATCAAGGACGCCAAAGTGCTGCGCGATGAGTTAAACGATGTGGGGGTTCTCGCCAATCCTCTCCAATTCCACCAGCCCAAGCTTCCCGGGCTTGGCGATGTGGACTGGGCGGGTTTCCTGTCGGCGCTGAACGATATCGGCTATGAAGGATGCGCCTGTGTCGAGATCGAGGATCGCGATTATGAAGATACGTTGGAGTTGAGGAAGAAGTCGCTGGTGCTAAGCCTGGAGCATCTAAAGCAAACCGGCGCCCTTTAGACATTTTGCAGAACTCATAGACATTTTATGTAAAGGAAAACTCATGGAAAAGTATTCAACCGGACACTCGGCAAATGAGTCGGCGGTTTCGCGCCGGGATTTTATGGTCAAGACGGGGGCGGCGATTGCTGCTTTTAGCATTGTTCCTCGCCATGTGCTTGGCGGTCCGGGCAGGACTTCGCCGAGCGATAAGCCCGTCGTCGCCGGTGTGGGTATCGGCGGTGTCGGACACGGGCAGATCCAGGCGTGCGACAAGGCCGGCTTCCACGTGGGAGTGCTGTGTGATGTGGACGATGTAAAGGCCCAGCCGACCTACAAGAAGTATCCGCAGGCGAGGCGCTATCGCGACTTCCGCAAGATGTTCGCCGCCGAGGGCGACAAGATCGACGCGGTCTATTGCGGCACGCCTGATCATACGCACGCCGTCGTCTCGATGGCTGCGCTTAAGGCGGGCAAGCACGCTTTGACGGTCAAGCCGCTGACGCGGACGATCTGGGAAGGGCGGATGCTTGCCGAAGCGGCTACAAAGGCACAAGTGATGACACAGATGACGGCATCGCCGGCGTCGACGGAGAACGGCTGCCGCACGTGCGAGATTATCTGGGATGGGATCATCGGCGATGTGACGGAAGTGCATATCTGGTCGAACCGTCCGCTGTGGCCGCACGGCATGGAGCGACCGAAGTGGACCGATCCTGTGCCCGATACTTTCGACTGGGATTTGTGGTTGGGTCCGGCGTCCAAACGTCCGTTTGCCAACAGGTGGCCTGCCGGTTCGCTGCCGTTAGTGCAGACCAACTGGGCAAATGTTCAGCCCGCTGTGTATCATCCGTGGAACTTCCGCGGCTGGTACGATTTCGGCACGGGCGCGCTGGGCGACATGGGCTGTCACCACTGGAACACGCCTCGCCGTGCACTGAAGCTGACGCACCCGGCGGCGGTGAGCGCCTCGTCGACGAAGGTAATGTCTGAGTCCTGGCCGTTGGCGTCGGTTATCACTTATGAGTTCGATGCTCGTGAGGGTATGGGGCCGGTCAAGATCGTGTGGTACGACGGCGGTTTGAAGCCGCCCAGACCCGTCGAACTCGAATCCGGTAAGAGGATGCCGGCCGACGGAATCATCTACATGGGCACAAAGGGCGTGATGATAGCCAGTGGCGCAGGCGGCATACCGCGTCTGCTGCCGGAGTCGAAGATGGCGGCCTACAAGATGCCTCCGAGAACACTGCAGCGGCGAAGCGGGATTTACGGCGAGTGGTTTGAGGCTGTCAGCGGCGGAGAAACCCCCTCCGAGCACTGGCCCGATTGCGCTGTGCCGCTTACCGAATTAGTGTTGTTGGGCTGTATCGCCATTCGTACCGGCGGGTACCTCAAGTGGGATGGGCCGAATATGCGTTTTACCAACTCCGACAACGCCAACAGGCTCGTTAAGCCAAACTATAAGAACGGCTGGAAGCTCGTTTGACCGGGAAGGTCACCGTTTCGGGTTGCGTATGTTGTACACGCTTAGACTCGGGCCTTGTCGCAGATATAGTTTTCCGTCGCAGATCACCGGGTGAGCGAAGGCGGGCATCCTGCCGTCGAGCGGCAGTTGGAAGCTGCCGGCAATCTCGAACTTTTCGGGGCTGTGGGCGATCAGGAACATCATGCCCTTCTGCGAGATTCCGTAAAGCATACCGTCTGCACATGTAAAGGACAGCTTCTTCAGCTTTTTGTCGAGGTAGCGGACTTTGCCTGTGCGCAGGTTGACGCAGAAGAAACCTTTGCCCCCCAATCTGCAGGCGCTGCCGTAGATGTACCCATCCTGGTAGATGACGCCGCCGTGGCAGTTGTCCAGACGGTTTTTCCTGTTTTCTTGTCCAGTGCGGCAACCAGCGCTTTGCTGCCGCCGGGTACGCAGTAGACATTGTCTCCTTCGACAATGACATTTTCCGCCATCGCCCAGATGCCGAACTTTGCCCCGAATCTCTCCTGAAGGTCGACCGCCCACAGTTCCTTTCCCGATCGAGCCTCATAGGCGGCGAGCCGACCGGTTGGGTTCATCTGGTAGACAACGCCGTCGCTGTATGCCGGTGTGGTACGCGAACCGGGATGAGGACCGTTCCAGCTTTTTCCGTTGGGCGCTTCCCAGAGGAGACGGCCGGCCATATCCAGGGCAATGACCTTTTCCACATGGCCGAAATCACCGGCGGTGAAGATCATACCGTCGGCTATCGAAACACCCGAATATCCGTGTCCGCAACCGGAGAACCGCCATAGCAATTTGGGCCCTTCGGCGGGCCACTTTTTCAGCAGGTCCGTGTCGGTGGATATATTGTCGCGATTGGGACCGTGAAAATACGGCCATGAGGCGGGCTGCTCCTTCAGTCCGGCATTAGCCGGGGCCAACCAGGATAACACACTGCACAAAAGCACCCTTGTCAACAAGGTCCGTCGCGAAATAAGACGCCGGCATCCTGATCGTGAATCAAACCTGGCGACAACGCGATTGATAAGTCTCATCTCTACAGCCTCCGCTTCTATTCTTTCATATTAGCCATCCACAGCGGCCAACTGCCGCCGTTTTCGATGTACCCGCTTGTGTTGAATCTCCTGTGCCACTTGAGCCTCCACAAGCCTTTGAGATGGACCGAATCGGCGGACAAGTCCATAAAGACCACGTTGACCTGTTCGTCGTGTCGGTCAATACAAAAATGCTTCATCTCCCGTCCAACGCCACTCCATTCATCCTTAACCTGGGGCGGCTCGATCTTATTGTTAGTTTCGTACATCGGCCCCCCGCCCCGCCACATTGCGTCAGTCATCAAAGGTACCCGGCCGAGCGATGTAACATTGGTCCATTTGCGCCAATGCCACACCGATGGACGATTCTGAATTTCAGTTACGCCTGCCGCCGGGTCATATAACCAGCAGTTAAAACCGTAACTGCACAACTCGCGCTTTCCTGACTCGTCAAACCCCATCTCGTACGCCTCGTTCGAGCTGCCCACCAAGGCGTTCGTGCTGCCGGTAGTCCTGATTCCGGGCTTCTTTGCACTCGGGCAAATCACAATCTTTTCTCGTGCCTCCAGTTCATATCGCAGCGGGATGATCCACTGTCCCCGCCGGAAGCTCTGGGTTGACACATCGGACGGGAAAGACTCTCCATCAGAAAAATGGTCGTCGTACTCCTGGGTGTACGTCCGCCAGATCAGGCCCCACTGGTGCAGATTCGATTTACAAATCACCTTGCGGGCAACTTCTTTGGCCTTATTCAGTGATGGTAAAAGTATCGCCAGCAGCATCGCGATGATCGCAATGACCACCAGCAATTCGATTAAAGTAAAACCTTTCTTCGATTTCATGGTTCCAATCCTTAATCCAGCCATTGAAGTTTTCACATTTCACTCCATATCCACC
>JAGHBX010000008.1 GCA_021160785.1 Planctomycetota bacterium
CAGGCCGTAAAAACTTAGAATCAATTCAAGTTCCTATGCCATCGCTAGAATATCAAAAAAACAATGTGGTCATACTTGACCAAATTAATGATGCAATACTCACAAGTCTCCGACATAGGAATGCATGTCGAACGCTTCTGATAACACTAAGAGAAAAATTTATTGGAAGCGACATATAGGGGGTATTACCCATGTTTAATGAAGAAAACACGGTGGAACAGATGGTCCTCGATACGCTTTGCAAACGATTAACAGGACCGATGGTTGCCGAGTCGCCTGCATTTTACGGAATTCCAAAACACTGGACTTATGTAGCTGCCGAAAGTTTGAACCGTAAATATTCGGATGTATTTGTCGAAGAAAAGGTGCGCAATGCGCTGATTCGCCTGAACCCCGAAATCAAGGCGCAACCCGACCGGGCGGAGGAAGTGTTGTATCGTCTTCGCGCTATAGTGATGTCCGTGCATGGAGAAGGACTTGTCCGCGCCAATGAGCATTTTACAGAGTGGCTACGGGGCGAAAAGACCATGCCCTTCGGTGAAAAAGGCGAACACACCTCTATTCGGCTGATTGATTTCGCCAATCCTGCTAACAATGAATACGCGGTTACCAATCAGTGGGTTTATCCAACCAAAGAAGGGGGCAAGCGTTTCGACATCGTACTGTTGGTCAATGGTTTTCCTTTAGTAATCGGAGAGACCAAAACGCCGGTGCGCCCGGCAGTCACCTGGGTTGACGGTGCCAGCGACATCCACAACGGCTACGAGCAGAGCGTGCCGCAGATGTTTGTTCCCAATGTCTTTTCCTTTGCCACCGAGGGGAAAGTCTATCGTTATGGCTCCATACGCATGCCGATTGACATGTGGGGTCCATGGCATGACCCGAATGATAAATCTGAAGGTTCGCTTGCAGATGTACAGCGCACCGTAAAAAGCATGCTCAGACCGGAGGTGATTCTGGACATTCTCCAGAACTTCACGATTTTTGCCACTGACAAGAAACACCGGCGCATCAAGATTATCTGCAGGTATCAGCAATACGAATCGGCCAATCTGATTGTGGATCGTGTTATCGCTGGCTACCCCAAGAAGGGGTTGATCTGGCATTTCCAGGGATCGGGGAAATCACTCCTGATGGTTTTTGCCGCGCAGAAACTCCGAATGCACCCGAAGCTGAAGAACCCGACTGTGATGATTGTGGTTGACCGTATTGATCTGGATACACAGATTACTTCTACATTTAACGCAGCCGATGTGCCCAACATGATCGGGGTTGATTCTAGGCAGGCATTGCAGCAATTTCTGGAACAGGATACCCGTAAAATTTTCATAACAACCATTCATAAATTCGGTGAGGCCAAAGGGAAAATAAATGAACGATCCAACATCATTGTCATGGTCGATGAAGCACACCGCACGCAGGAAGGCGATTTAGGACAGCGTATGCGAGAAGCTTTGCCCAATGCATTTCTCTTCGGCTTGACTGGTACCCCTATAAATAAACGTGACCGAAATACGTTCTGGGCTTTCGGCGCTGATGAGGATGAACATGGCTACATGAGTTGCTATTCATTCCAGGATTCCATCCGAGACAAGGCTACGCTGCCACTTCATTTTGAGGCCGCTGAAGTAAAGCTCAGGATTGAAAAAGAGGCTATTGATGAAGCCTTTCAGCAGATTACCGATGAACTCAGTGAGCAGGACAGGGATGATCTCGCCAAGAGGGCGGCCAAGATGGCCATTCCGGTTAAAGCCCCAGAGCGGATTCAGGCGATCTGCGAGCATATCGTCAATCACTATCAAGACAAGGTGGAGCCGAATGGTTTTAAGGCCCAGGTAGTTACCTTCGATCGAGAATGTTGTGTCCTGTATAAAAAAGTCATGGATGAATTGGTAGGCCCCGAGGCAAGTGCCATTGATATGTCTACACCCGGTGGAAAGAATGACGAATTTAAGGAGTATAATCTCACCAAGGACGATGAGGAAAAACTGCTGGATCGATTCCGGGACCCCGGCGATCCATTGAAATTTCTGATCGTAACGGCAAAGCTTTTGACAGGATTTGATGCCCCCATATTACATGTGATGTACCTTGATAAACCCATGCGGGACCACAACCTGCTCCAGGCCATTTGTCGTACCAATCGTCCTTATCCGAGAAAAACACACGGACTGATCGTCGATTACCTCGGTATTTTTGACGATGTCGCCAGAGCGCTTGATTTCGATGAAAAAGCCGTTCAGCGAGTCATTACCAATCTCGATGAGCTGAAAAAAGATTTGCCCATTCAGATGACTACATGTCTTGCCTTCTTCCCCGGTGTCGATCGCACAGTCGGAGGATATGAAGGGCTCATCGCGGCGCAGGATTGCCTGCCCAATAATGAAACGAGAGATAAATTTGCCGCCGAATATTCCGTGCTGTCTCGCCTATGGGAAGCGCTCTCACCGGATCCCAGTCTCATTCCATACAAGGATGATTACAGATGGCTTACCCAGATTTACGAATCGGTGAAACCCCCAAGCGGTCATGGTAAATTGCTGTGGCACACGTTAGGTGCGAAGACCATTGAATTGATTCACGAAAACATACATATCGAGACAGTCCGTGACGACCTTGACACACTTGTTATGAACCCGGAAGTTCTTGATGATATCATAAAATCCAACGATCCGAAAAAGGCAAAGGAAATCGAAATAAAACTTATAGCTCGCCTGCGGAAACACAAGAATGATCCCAAATTCGTTGCACTCGGCGAACGCCTTGAAAAGCTGAAAGAACGGCACGAGCAAGGATTAATTGCCAGCATCGACTTTCTGAAAGAACTACTTGCCCTGGCAAAAGATGTTGTCGAAGCAGAGAAAGAAGTGGACCCCGAGGACGAACGCACTAAGGCAAGGGCTTCATTGACCGAATTATTTGAAGAAGCCAAAACCGAAAACACACCCATAATGGTTGAACGGATTGTCAATGACATCGATGAAATTGTTCGTATAGTTCGTTTTCCCGGATGGCAGGACACAAAAGCCGGTGAGCGAGAAGTCCAGAAGGCGCTGAGAAAAACCCTCTTGAAATATAAATTGCACAAGGAGCAGGACCTGTTTGATAGGGCTTATGGGTATATAAGGCAGTATTATTAGAGAGAGATTAATGAGGAAAACGGAAAAGGGGACATCCATGATAAGTTTTGTCAAGGGGAAAACGGAGATTTCCCTTGACCTTCC
>JAGHBX010000453.1 GCA_021160785.1 Planctomycetota bacterium
CGGCGAAGTCTTTGGTGAACTGCTCCCACTGCGTCCGGTCGGCAAAGAGGTATGTGCCGAATCTGGTTTGTGTGTCGATGGGTTTGGGGAGCTGGCTCTGGTAGGCGCGGTATGCCGATTCCATGAAGCCGGGGATCTGGCGGAGCATGAGCGGGTCCATGAGCGTGGTGTGGATCGTGTAGTGGGCGGTTGTGATGGTGATTCCATCGGCGTAATCGTTTTGCCACGGCTCGACTTTTTGGACGGCGGGCAGGCGGTCGAGGTATTCGATGAGGCCGTCGGTGGTCGACAACTTCGCCGTCGGCAGCGGGCGTTGGGTCTGCTCGTTGCAGGCCGACAGCGCCAGCAGGCAAAGGGCTGTGGCCAGGATAATGATTCGCTGGGTCATCTCGTTGCCCCGGTAGTCGGTTCAAATATCGGCATAGTCTTTTCCGAAGGCGTCGGCGGTGAATAGGTAGACGTTGGTGTCGGGGTCCCGCCATGCGTCAGGGTCCAGGCCCGCCTTGTGCGCACAGCAGTAAGATAGAAACTCCTCTTTGGTCCAGCTCGTTTCCGTGGCGACCTGCGGGAGGAAGCAGCCGGAGTGGTAGTCCTTTGTGATATAGATGCCGTCGATGCCAAGGCGGAGGCTGAGCGGATCATCGGTCTTCTTCATGACCGACAGGACGGAGATTTCGATGTGGAGTTGCTCCAGTTCGGCGGGCGTTATGGGGTTGGCGGCGAATCGCGGATCCTTTCTTGCGGCGGCGGCGCCCATTTCGGCGACGAGTCGGATGAGGGGTATGTCGGCGGTGAATCGTCCGAGGCAGCCGCGGAGATTTTTGCCGTTGGTCAAGGTGACGAAACAACCTTGTTTTTCGTTGAGATAGGGATCGTCGGAGGAAGGCGAAGGGACGGGCTGGGCGTTTACGGCAGCGGCGACGGCATCACGAGCCGCCTTGAGAAGAGTCTGTCGATGTCCCTGATCCATTTTCTATCCCGTGAAAAGATGTCCCAGCTTTTTGACGGCCAGGACTATGAGCGCCATGCCGATTATAACAATTACAGTTGCGAGATTGAAGTACTTTTCAATGAAGGTTCGTGCGCGTCGCCCGAAGAGGTAAAAGAGCAATCCTTCGGAGCCGAAACGTATGGTGCGAAAGATTATGCTGATAAGGACAAACTTCTTTATCGAGACGTCCGCCATTCCACCGAGCCAACTGAAAAGCATGTACGGCACGGGGGTAAGCGCCGAGATGGCTATCGCCCAGAAGTCGTATTTCCGGTAGAGTTCAAGGGCGAGGTTGACTTTGGCTCCGAGGCGGATATGCTCGAAAAAGGCGACGACATTATCGCCGCCTATGGCTAATCCCAGAGCGAAGGCAATTGTTCCGCCGAGAACCGAGAATATCGAACATATCAGTCCGTATCGGATTGCGCGTCCTGGCTTGCCCAGGCACATCCCGATGACCATGACGTCGGCGGGAATGGGCACGCATATAGGTTCGGTGATCGCCAGGACGATCAGCGCGACCATTCCGAACCTGGTGTCCGCCCAATGAACGACCCAGTTGTAGAGATGTCGGTGCCAGTGCCACCAGGCCGGTTTCTGATTTTCGGGTTCGCTCATAGCCTCTCCGCAAAAGATTTTGATAGATATTACTCGGCAAGTGGACTAATGTCAACAAGTCGGTTGATTTGCCGGCAAGGGACAGGAAGATGTCTGTGATTTGATGTTCTTTGGTTTTGGTGGAGTGCGACAGGTGGCGAGCATGGAGCAATTCAGTGTTGTCGGCGACGGGCTGCTGGTTCGGGCGCCGGCCAAGATTAATCTGAGCCTTCTCATTGCGGGCAGGCGGCCGGACGGTTTCCATGAGATCGAGACGTTGATGGCTAAGGTTGACCTGTATGATGAACTGTTGTTTGAGCGGGGCGAAAAGGACGGTATTGAGTTGGTATGCCAAGGGCCGCACTGGGTGCCGGATGGTGAGGAGAATCTGGTTTACCGGGCGTGTGAGGCTTTGTTCGAGACGGCTGGTGTCAAGACGCCGGTGCGCGTAACGCTGACGAAGAATGTGCCCGCCGCCAGCGGGTTGGGAGGCGGCAGCAGCGATGCGGCCGCGGCGCTGTTGGGTCTGGACAGGTTTGCCGGCCTAAGTACGCCGGCAGAGGATATTGGCGAAATCGCCTGCCGGCTGGGTAGTGATATAGCGTTCTTTTTGGGCGGACCTCTGGCTTTTTGCACGGGGCGCGGGGAAAAAATCCAACAAATTGAAGAAAAATTTTCATTCAGGGCGATTCTGGCATTGCCTGACGTAAGTGTTGCAACCAAAAGCGTTTATGAAAACTACGCGCATAATCAGGTCTTATATGACAAACTTAGTGGGGGAATTAATGGGCTGATTGCGAAAAATAAATTTGATTCTGTTGCCGCAATGTGCGCAAATATGCTTGAGAAAAGCTGCCTTGAATTACACCGTGAATTATTGGAATTGAAGTCGCACCTGGAGGCGCTTGGAGTTGGCCGTGCGTGCCTTTCCGGGAGCGGTTCGGCGATGTTCTGTATGATCGCCATTGCTGATCGGGACGCTGAGCGTTACCAGTCGATGCTGGCTGACAGCTTCGGTTGTGATAGTTTGATAGTGAACGGCAACAAATGGTAATAATTTCACGAGGCAGGCAAAATGGAGATCAGCGAAGTCAGAGTTAAGATGGTTGCCAACAAGGACGACCGGCTCAAAGCCTTCTGCTCGATGACCCTTGATAATGCTTTTGTGATCAGGGACGTCAAGGTTATTGAAGGGACCGGGGGGCTGTTTGTCGCTATGCCGTCGCGGAAGATGAGCGACCATTGCGAGAAATGCGGCGGGAAGAATCATCTTCGGGCGAAATACTGCAACAACTGCGGCACATCATTATCGGAGAACCGCGCAAGGCAGGACGCCAGGGGGCGGATAAAACTCCATGCCGATATCGCGCATCCAATCAACGCCCAATGCCGCAAGAACATCCAGGAAGCGATTGTCGCGGCATTCGAGGAGGAGTTGAAGCGGTCCGAGCAGCCCGACTACAAGCCGGTCGAGCTTGACGATTACGACTATGATACCGATACGCCCGAAACGACTTGATCGCGCCGCCGGGCAGGCCGGTTGATTTCGCCGGGGCGCCGTGTAGTTTGCCTGTCGCCGTATGGGGGCTGTTTACCTAAAGGGTTTTGTCAGTCATCGGCGAGGAACTCTTCAAGCACTTTGTCCAGCGCGGCGTCGAGATTGGTGGAGATGTCGTAATCGCCGTGATCGATCTGCTGTCTGACACCGTGAACCTTGTCGTGTCGTATTTCGGGCAGCGAGCCGATCAGCTTGAGCAACTGCCCCAGCGGTGTGGTGCTGTCGGTTTCGAACAGGTCATCGTCGACGGGATCGAACTGGTTAAACAGTTGCCTGTTGACTTGTTCGACGACGTAATGCGGCGTCTTGTGGTCTGTTAGTTCATGATTTGGCGTATCCATAGTTCTCACCTGAGTCTGGAGCAGTGGGGCGAAAAATTCCGTTTCCCGCCGGTGTGCTCAGTGGTGCGGCAGTCGCCTTATACCACTTTCTTTTGCGTAATCCTCGCGTCCATTATGAGGCTCTTATTTTGCATATCCCTGTTTGGCTCGTTTTTTATCGGCCCACAACATGTTGTGGTTGGGCTTTCAAGCCGTTTTTGCCCAACACCCTTAACAGTATTGATATCGTCAGGTGTGGTGGAAGAACTTTAATAAAGCACAAGGCGAACTGTAAGTGGCTTGTATACATCCGGTTATGACAATCGAACGCGAGAACCTCGTTTATGGCGTGGTAAGAAGGTTTTCTCAAGGGCCCAATTTGACGGGTAGATTAACACCCGGCCGGTGATTTGGGCAGGTTGGGCAAAACACAATATATAGTGGTGGGTTTTTTTTATTTTTCGCGGCGGATTTAGCGGTTTCCGCGGACAGATAACAGCTCGCTCCATGCTACATTGCAGTCTTCTTTGTCAGCGTTACGACGATCTCGCCGCTAAAGATCGCCGCCGGGTCGCCGCGCTCAGCGAGCGTTTTGGCGAGCGTGCCGATCGATCTTTGCATGCGGCCCTTGTAAAGTTCTTTGCCTTGTGACGTAACGGTGACAACCTCGTCGAGATTCAACATGCCGTCGTTGGCACGGATGATGAGCTGGTTGATTTTGCCGGCCTGCACGTCGAATTGCTGCCCCTTGAAACTTGCGCGAACTGCCACCCGGGCGCGCTGCTCTTGGGGCTTCACCGCCAGCCAATAGAAACGCGAGCCGGTCACGTCATCTTGCCTCCAGACGATACGGCTGGGCAGCGGATTGCGGGTGTGCCCGGCCATCCACGGCAGCGCTGCGGCGTCCTGCCCGTCAAGCCAGTGGCTTTTGCCCTCGTAGATATTGGTCCAGTGTACGTATCCGTGCGGATCGTCTTCTTGCAGGGCGTCGAGCTTCTGTCCCCATTGGCGAGCGACCTTGTTGCGGTTGTATGGCGAATCCTTGGCGCCCACGTGGATCGTGAACGCGACGTTGCGCAGACCTAACGGCGACGCTTCGTTGGGATGGCCGGCCATCATCGCCGCAGCGGCAAAGCGATCCGCCATGCGCGGCGCCAACTGGTAAACGCCATCGCCGCCGGCCGAATATCCCAGCAGGTAGACGCGATTCGGATCGACGTCCTCGAACACGATCAGGTTTTCGATCAGCCGGTCGAACAGCCCGTCGATGTGCGCCTGATGCCACATGTTCCAGGTGTCTGTCGGTGCGCGGGGCGCCAGGTACACGCCTTCCTTCACACGATAGAGCCGCTTCTGGTTGGCCCACTGTCGATCGTTCACTTGCTTCGGCGCGCCGCCGCCGCCGTGCAATGAAATATAGAGGCTTCGGCCGTGTTTCGGCTTGTCGCCGGAAACGGTGTAATAAAAGGGCATCTGCAGATTCCCCGCAGTTAGCCGCCGCGTTTTCATCTCGTCAGCGCGAGTCTGCTTGATTCGCTGGACGTGGTCGTTCCAGAGCAACCGCTCGGCTTCTTGCGCATTGGCGTGCGTCAGCGGCACGGTGGCGAATTCCTGCTCCGCGATTGCAGACCGATCGCCGGATGCCGCTTGCAAATACTTCTTTAATTGGGCAACGGCGTGCAGGGACGCCTCGACGTCAATGCGCGATGAAATATCCGGCGTATTGTGGCGTTGTTTGGGCTTGGCGTAGCGGTCGGTGACGTTGACCGCGTAGACGTAATTGACCTTGCGGTCCCAAACCAGGGGAAACGTCTCCTCCGTTCGTTTGAAGCTGGTGGCGTAGATCGCGTGCGTGCGATGGTCTCGCCGTGCGGTGGCCGCTCGACCGGTAAACCATGCCCGGTCAAGCTTGCCCCCGGCGTCCTCGGCGGCGCCGGTGTAATGCCAGTCGCCGTCCCAAATCTCTACCCACGAATGATTTCCGCCCTTGTCGGCCCACCGCGGCGTGCC
>JAGHBX010000481.1 GCA_021160785.1 Planctomycetota bacterium
AAGATACTCCATGCCTGCCGAAAATACGGTTGATTCGAGATCGGCATTTAAGTCCGTCGCATCCGGGTCGATAATGCGTAAAGAGGACTGTAAAAAGACAGGATAAGGACCAGGAACGACAACATGGGCGAAATTAGGCTTCCAGGTTTAGCGACGGGCATTGACACTGCCGCGCTCATTAAGCAGTTGATGATAATCAACAGCCGAAGGCTTGCTACATATCAAGTGGAGAAGACCGGCTATGAAACACAAAACACTGCGCTGAGCGAGTTGCGCGCCAAAGTCGCGGCGGTGAAGTCGGCAACAGGCACACTTTCCGATATCGATGATTTGGAAGTCTTTTCGGTAAGCTCCAGCGATAAAACCGCACTTACGCTCGCCGCAACGTCAGAGGCCAGTCCGGGTTCCCATTCGATCCTGATAAATCAATTGGCGACAACCAACACATGGATTCAGGACACCTCCACTCTCGATTATACGACCGATTATGTAGGTGCGGGCACGTTTATCTATTCCTATAACAATAAGGAAACAACAATAACAGCCGTTGCAGATGTTACCACGCTTGAAGATTTTGTCAACTTGATTAACCAGGATGAGAACAACCCTGGTGTTTCCGCCAGTTTGCTTCTTCAGGATGGCAAATATCACCTGATGCTGAGCGGCCAGGAAACGGGAGAAGATTATCAAATAGCTGTCAATGCAAGTTCTACGGAAGTATTGAGAGCCGATTCGGCATTTACACTCGCCTCTGACAATACTCAAAATGCCGGGTTGACCACCAAAATAACAGAACTTGACGAGTTTACCGAAAATGCAGGGCTGCAGGGTGGTGCGCCACATGAGGAAATTCAGATAACCGGCACTGATCGCTACACCAATGCTATAACTCAGTTTGATCTCCCTGTTACCAGTAATACCACACTGGCGCATCTTCTCGATGCAATCGAAGACGCTTTCGGTGGAAATGTAAAGGCCACTCTCGAAGAAGGCAAAATCGTTGTAACAGATAAAGCCTCCGGAGCCAGCAGCCTGACCGTTAGTCTTGCTTATGATGCCGGCAGCGGCGACACGGCATTGACTGTGCCCACGATGACTGTTTACAAGGAGGGGGCGGCGACTTCGGAAAGCCTGACCTCTCTTGACTCATCAACTTTTATCCAGACTCAGGTGGCTCAGAACTCGGAGATCAAAGTGGATGGCTATCCGGCAGCCGCGGCGGTTTCCGAAGAACAAACGCTGAGTGTCGCCGGCAATCCCAGTGGCGGCCATTACCATTTAACTTACAATGGGCAAACTACCGGAGAAATTCTCCATACCGACGGCCAAGTGGCTATTCAAGCGGCGATTGATGCATTATCAAATATTGAGGCTGGTGATATAACAGTGTCCGCACAAGCTAATGGTATAGATGATGGTGATGTAACATTTACCTTCAGCGATACATTAGGTGATGTCAATATGATTTTAGCTGATGGCAGTGCACTTGTTGGTAGTCCCTCGGCAACTCTTTCTGTTGCGGAAACAACCCCAGGCGTCAATTCCTGGATTACCAGGAACGGCAACTGCATCGCCGACGCACTTACGGGGATAACCCTGAATCTTCATGATATTAATGAGGTAGACAGTGGCGACAACCCGATCCCCATTGAAATAACGGTTGGCAGAAACACCGCAGCGGTCAGCCAAAAGATCAAGAGTCTGGTTAATGCTTATAATGAATTGATGACTGAACTGGAGAGCAAAACCGAATACAATACCGAAACCAAAAAGATAGGTATATTGAGCAATGATATTGCCGTTTCATTTATTAAAACTCAGTCCAGCGACCCGTTTATCGGGACAGTAGCCGGGTTTGTCGGCACCATAGATACTTATTTCCAGTCCATGGATATAGGCCTTACAATAGATTCCACCGGAATGATGGAATTCGACACGGATGAATTCAACGCGGCTATAAGCGACGATTATACAAATGTTCTCGAATTACTTGGCGCCACCAAAAGCGGCAACAGCAGCAGTAATATCATCCAGTTTTATAGCGCCGATGAGACATACACAACCGCCGGCACGTATGATATTGAGGTGGATATAGACACCAACGCTATAACCGATGTTAGAATCAAACTGTCCACCGAGTCTTCATTCCGCGACAACAGCACCTGGTCCAATGACTTTGTAACAGGCATGGCCGTCTTCGATGAAGGAAGCCCTGTATATCCCGAACACGGCCTTCAGTTTACTGTTGATTTGAACCAGGCTAACGGTACTTATACTGCAACTGTCAATGTCAAGCAGGGCATGGCCGGTGCCTTCGAGGAGTACCTTAACGAGATACTCGAGGCCGACGGCAGGCTTGACGTCAGCAAGGAGACTCTCGATGACAGGATAACGGCCATGGAGAGAAGGATTGAGAATGAGGAAGCCCGACTCACAAAGGTGGAAACAAGACTTATCAACAGGTATGCACGTCTTGAAAGAACTTTGACTATGATGCAGCAGCAGATGGGAGCGGTCAGCGCCGTCAGCCAGGCTACTTTCGGATGATAGATATAGCACACCAATAACACCACTCCTGCTAAAAAAATTAACACCTCCGCGATCGCCACGTACAGTTTCTCCGGTATGGTGTCGTCTGGCTGGACACGGCTTTCATGTCATGATTTCGCTGATAATCAGGTTCGGCTCCCCCGGCGCGCCGGGATTTACCATGCGTTATATGTTTTCATGAGTATTCTTAGAAAGACTGTCTCGAAAAAAAAATTCTTGTCAGTACAAGGTGAATGTAGTAAAATTATTGATATTGCAGAAGGAAATTATGCTTTCTAAATGTGTAAATGGGAAATCCCGCATTAATTGTGTTGCTGGGAATTTTACATTTTCGCGGAATGGACACAACTAATGTTTGAAAGTTCACCTATAACGGTGTTGGAGGATCGCCAGGGGCGGACTAATCCGGGTGATAACGATGAAATTGTCAGCTTTAACCTTGATGTTCTTGGCAAACCGGTACACCTTCAAGTTGCGGTCAAAGATAAGCAGGCGAGGCTGGCCGATATTGTGCCTGCGGCAAGAGTGTTGTCATCCAGGATTGTCGAAGCCACGATGGAAAGGCTCCGGGACATTGGAATATCTGTTCCATGCCACAAAGGTTGTGCGGCTTGTTGGTTACTACTTGGTTTCCATTTCGGTTCCTGAAGCATTCCGTCTTGTGCAGGAAACTATAATGACGCCATTAGAACGGGGTGGAGACGCAGTGGACTCTTGCTGCAAAGTGGCTAAACGAATCAACAGGTATCTGGTGGAACGCATCGCTTTCAAGAAACGCACAAATACTGAAACGAACTCACAAGTGTTGACTTTTGAGTTAATTGGGGAGGAATTGGAAAAACTTTCAGATTGGTATATTGAGCAGAGATCGCCTTGTCCTTTTCTGCGCAATAAGCTATGCACAATTTACGAACAAAGACCTGTTTCCTGCCGCGAGTTTTTGGTAGTAGGCGACACGATATGTCAGCTCGACAAGGCCGATGCCAAACAAAGAATGGAAACGCCCATCCGGCCTGTCCGCATGGTAGATGCTCTGCAACTCCTGGCCGGCAATCTCGATGGCGCCGCCTTAGAGTCTATACTGATATGGTTCAGGCTATTGACCGCGAATTCTATACACTCCTTCTTCAACTACTTCAAGAAAAGGCGATGATAGGATTATATCAGCCGCCCGTTTTACGCTTTTCTATGCCGCAGCCGATAGATCATAGCCAGCACCTCCGCGATTGCCGCGTACAGTTTCTGCGGTATGGCGTCGCCTGGCTGGACGGTTGAATATATTGTCCTCGCCAACTGGGGCTTTCTTATGATCGGAACTCCGTAAGCATTGGCGATCTCTCTGATTTTTTCGGCCAAGTGATCTGCGCCTTTGGCTACCATGACGGGGGCTTCCATGGTTTTGGCGTCGTACCGCAGTGCGACCGCTACATGCGTCGGGTTCACAAGAACCACATCGGCCTTTGGAACCTCCTGCAGCATACGCTTTCTGGCCATTTCCAACTGGATTCTTCTGACGCGGGACTTGACCTCGGGTGAACCGTCGGTGTCTTTGCGCTCCCGCTTTACCTCCTGCTTTGTCATCTTCAGATCCTGGGTGAATTTCCATTTCTGAAAGACAACATCGATAGCCGCTATAATCAGCAGCGCCGCGCAAACGCGCACCAGCATCCCCGATATCATTTTAGCGATCGCCACTATTATCTGCCCGGACCACGCCCATCGCATGGCGGCCAGTGCGTCGATTTGGCTCCGAAGATAGAACCAGACAATTATCGAAACAACGATAAGTTTTGCTATCGATACCGCCAGTTTTACCAGGGATTTGACATTGAACAGTTTTTCAAAACCTTTTACGGGGTTTATCGCACTGAATTTCAGGCTCAAGGACTGTGGTGAGAAATTCAGGCCGCTGACGGCAATACATGACAGCACGGATCCTGCACAAAGCGCCGCCAGAACTGGACACATGGCAAGCATTGAGCCGGTGATTTTACTGTTGACAAAACTCATGAAGGCCTTGCTGTCGGCGAAAACACCGATTTCGCCCGACATTCCCTGCTTCAATTGCAACGTAAACCATTGAAGCAAACCCGGTGCGGATAACGCCAATACCATTAAAAGCATTGCTATCGAGACAGCCGCCGGCAACTCCTGGCTCTGGGGAACCTGCCCTTTTTCTTTTGCCTTATTCAGCCGTCTCTGTGTTGGCTGTTCAGTCTTTTCAGCGGCCGGTTTGTCCGCCATAATCTACACCTGGTTTCCGTTCGTCGTCGTGCTGTATTGCCCGTTGCAAAGCAGTCAATAATCGCCGCCCCCTCACAGAGGCAGCAGCTTGCCTATCAAATCGGAGAACTCGGCCACAAACTGATTGATAAACGGCAAAAATATCCCCATCATCAGTAAGCCTAAACCCACGCGCAACGGCATACTGATAAACAGAATATTCATATCCGGCATTACACGTGCAAATACCGCCAGCACAACCAGCAACAGCAAAAACGCCGCCAACATCGGCGCAGCCAATCTCAGACATGCGATGAGCATTGTCGAACCTGCTTTAACCGTTCCGCCGACCAGCAATGGTATAGTGGGAATACTGCCGGCGGGGAATGTTTCGTAGCTTCGCGACATAATCAACAGGAACAAATGATGGCCGTTTGCACTCAGAAACAAAAGTATGAATATCAGTTCAATAATCACGCCAAGCGGCTGCACCCTCTCGCCCGTCAACGGGTCCAGGGTCTGGGCCATCGCCAGGCCCATCTGTCTTTCAATAATCCGACCGCTAAGTTTGACCGCGGAAAAAATGAGTACAACTATCAAACCGAGAGCAAAGCCGTAAAGTGCTTCGGCGCTTATCAGCAGTATTGCTTCCAATGAGGAGGTTTGTTCGGAATGGACAGCGGAAGGAACCGCCGCCGAAAAAAAGACCGAAAGCAACAGGACAATCGCAACTTTGACTCTGACCGGAATGGTCTTCCAACTGAAGACGGGCGCCACCAGAAAAAATGCCGACATCCTTGTCAGCACCAGCACAAATCCGAGCAGCTTTGTTATCATCAACTCCATGAATGGCTACCCGATATTTTGAATATGGCCGAAAATGTCATTCGTAAACTTGAGCAGCACACTAAGCATCCAACTGCCGAAAAGCAGCGCGACAAACGCCACCGCCATAAGCTTGGGAACCACCGTCAAAGACATATCACGTATTGAGGTAACCGCTTGAAACAATGTAACCACCACACCTACAATGACACACGTCAGCAGAATCGGCGCAGACACAAGCAAGGCCGTCTCAATCGCCTGCCTCCCCAGATAAATGACAAAATTGCCGTCCATTCGTACAGCCCCTGTAAAAATATGGTGTTCTATTTGAAGCCCAGACTAAGACTCCGGGCCAACAATCCCCATCCATCGACAAGAATAAATAATATCAGCTTAAAAGGCAGCGAAATCATTACAGGCGGCAGCATCATCATGCCGGCACTGAGCAGGACACTGGCAATAACAAGATCGACCACCAAAAACGGGATGAGCAGAAGACAGCCTATCTCGAACGCCGTCCGGAACTCACTGATGATAAACGCCGGAATTGCTATATGCAGACCAATATCCTCTGGGCCGGACGGGGGTTCTATTTTGGCCATCTGCACAAAAAGAGCCAGATCGGATTCTCGGCACTGTCGAAGCATAAATCCCTTGATCGCCTCGCCCGCCGAAGTGGCGGCTGTTGCGAAATCAATTTCATCGGCAAGGTAAGGCTGAATGCTCATTTCGTTAATCCGAGAAAATGTGGGCGCCATCGTATACACCGTCAGAAACAACGCCAGCCCTATAATAGCAATAGTCGGCGGTATGGTTTGCGTACCCAGGGCCCGGCGCACAAAAGACAGTACTATGACTATTCGTGTAAAAGATGTCATCATCACCAGAAGGCTCGGCAAAATCGCCAGGCCGCTGAAGATGATCACAAGCTTAACAGGTGTCGACCAGTCTTTACCCTCAGCCCCCTGATCTGCGGCTGTTTTATCGACGACTGTCATCAAATCGCCGATACTTGGAAGCGAGTTGCCTTTGGGCGGCGCCTCTGAACCGTCATTGTTTTGTCCGAAAGCAGGATCGGCTGTTGACAAAACAACAAGAGCCAGGAAGAGCATTCCAATAGTTCTGGCCGTCATTAAAAACCTCAATTATCTATTTGGTTTGCCGGCGAATCCACTTCAGACAACGCATCCGTTACATCCGCCAACCTGGTGATATTTTCATTTGTGCTGCCTATGAGAAGCTGCCGATTGCCGATTTTGAGCAAATGCACTGTTTTACGAGGTCCAAGGTGCACTGTTTCGACGACTGCGACCCTTTTGCCGGAAAGTTGCGTGAATCGCGGCAGGAGCTTTCTCGACAGGTAAATCGCCGCTATACCCATGATAATGACCAGCAGAACCATCAGCATCATCCTGAAGAACAACTCGCCTGCGCCGCCGCCATCATCCAAACCTGCGATACGATTCGGTTCGCTGCCGTACGCAAAATCGGAACCATCAAACAGCGATCTTGTCCTTTCATCCGAACCGCCCTGGGCGGCGCATAGAGATGTTGCGCTGCTGCAAAATGTAACTGCCAGCAAGAGCACAACAATTCTTTTCCTGGATAATCCCATGCTATAAAACCATTACGTATAACTATAATACTCAATTGCAAATAGCGTGCCGAAACATCAAAACGGCCTGTAACGTAGTATAACGGGCGGTTTTTGGACAGAGTTGGCGAAAGAATTGGACAAATGTCGAAAAATTGGACAAACCGATGGAGTCCTGTTTACACGGACATGCAGAGATAAGGGGCTGTAAAGTTAATCATTTCCCCTCAAAACCGCGATCAGTATCTTTGATTTCTCGTATGCAGAACTGTCCCGGGCGACCCAGTGGCCTCCGGGCCCGGCTCCCCACGAATAAACGGGGCATTGTAGTTGCGAAGGCAAAACATCATTCAGGAAATCGGCAACGACCTGGGCCCGCCTTGCCGACAATATCCATTGTGCTTTTTCGGTTCGCTCGTCGCCAGCCAGACCCAGCACGTAGAGTTTGATATTTTTGGGACCGGAATCCGGCTGTAAGTTCAGGGCAAACTGTGTTAAATACTTCTCCGCCGATCCATTTAACAAGGACCGGCCCGGCGGGAAACTGATATTGGTTACTGTGAAATCGGTTCTTTGGGCCACTATTTGAGAAGGCATTGCTTCCATAGATTGAGTGATTTTTTTGAAAATCCGACGAATGTTTTCTTCGTTTCCATCTATAGTTCTGACATCAGAATTTTTATCGGGATTAGTTATATAATACACGTACTTTGTCTTGCCAAGGTCGGGGCTCATTTTCTTGCCCATGAGCATCCCGAGTCCGAATGTATTAATGTGTTCTATGAACGCATTCCGGGTCATATTGAACATTTCAGGATCCTTCACGGTTGTCAGCGACAAAAGCATGACAAAAAAGGTAAGCAGCAAAGTTACCATATCTGAAAAAGTAACGATATATGCCGGAACCTTAGGCGAAGTGTCCTGCATTTTTTTCGAGGCACGAGTCAATTGTAAATGCTCCGTTCCAACGAAACAATCTCGAGCGTACGTCCGAATCGTGTTGTTGATAGATTCCGTTGATTGTTGGCTGTGCTTTGCGAAGAATTGGCCTCAGCGGTTGTAACTGTTGACGAGATGCTGAACTTCCGTTTGTCGAGTTTTCGTTCTGTTATAAGATAATCCATCACGGCCCAGGCCCTTTGCAGGCCGGAATCGGCACTGCCCTTTGCGCCCCTTTGCGGACCCTCACTGATAACAACTCTGTTGGGCACTTCTTTTAAGAATGACGCCATAGAGGAAAGAGTGCTTTTGCCCTGATATGAAATCGCCCATCCTTTGCCTAAGAAAACCTTGTCCGATGAGATTAAAAACACTTTCCGGTTACGAAAGTTCACAGGCTCTGTTTCTTCTTTTAAATAATCTCCTTTACCTGTCGCCAGGGTGGGTTTTTCGCTGCCCTTGTTAAGGGTATCGTCATAGTAGAGCGGTTCGACATTAGAAACTGCATCTTGCTCCGTAGACTTCTTTGAGTTGACTGAAAACTGTTTAGCGAAGATTCTCTTCAATCTACGAATATTCTCCTGGTTGTCGAAAGACGAAAAGCTCAGGAGAAGCACAAAGAACGTCAACAGCAGCGTCATGCAATCGCTGAAAGTTACCATCCATTCCGGCGCGCCTGCAGGTTCATCCGGTTCGGACTGTCTTCTCGCGCGACCCACTATATCTGGGCCTTTACTTCTTCACGCCTGCCCTGAGAAATGAACGCCTGCATTTTTTCCCGGACGGCAGTCGGATTCTCACCTTGTGCGATAGCACAGATGCCTTCGGTAATCATTTCCATCGCCACCGTCTCGGCCTTGGAATAAATCCCTAATTTGCCCGCCAACGGAATAAAGGCCAGGTTGGCGGCAAAAGCGCCGTAAAAAGTGGTAATCAAAGCAGTTGCCATTCCCACGCCAATGCCGCTCGGGTCGTCCAGGTTTGAAAGCATCTGCACCAGGCCGATAAGCGTACCTATCATCCCAAAGGCCGGAGCCGCGGCGCCCATGAATTCCAGTATTTGCTTGCCGCTTGCATGACGCTCCTGGAGATATTGAATTTCAAGCGACATAAGATTCCGCACCTCATCTACGCTTTGTCCGTCCACAAGCATTTGCAGACCCCTGACGAAAAACTTATCGTCAATCTTGCTGATCTCCTGCTCCAAAGCCAATGGCCCATCCCGCCTGTTGATGGCGGCATAATTAACCATTGTTTGAATTAATTGCGACTGCGACGGAACTTTGGCGATTATCGTCTTTTTGATTACTGAGAATATCCCCAGAAACTGCGGCAATGAAAAATGTATCAAGGTGGCGCAAAGCATCCCGCCTATGGTAATTCCAAGCGAGGGGAGATTGATGAACATCTTTGCCCCCGTGCCGACGGCGATAGCCCCGATTACAACTGTAAGACCCAGCAGTATTCCTATTATTGTTGCGATATCCACGGAATTATTCCTTTTCGATTATCTGCTTCAGTTTCTGGCAGAAATATGCCGAAGTTTCAGGCGCCGTTTCAGCTATTGAAGCCAATACTTTGGCTTTGGTTCTCTCGGTCATATAGTGCAGGATTTTCACAGCATCCTCGGAACTGCTGCTTTTGGCGTTGCTTATATTCGT